>JACCYY010000178.1 GCA_013696235.1 Sporichthyaceae bacterium
ACCGTTCGAGCAGGTGCAGCACCGGCACGTCGAGGTGCCGGCGCGCGGACGATGCCCAGTCGATGTGCAGGAACTGGCTCACCACATGCGTGCGGGTCATGATCACGACCTCGTCGGAGCCGCGCTCGGCAACGATCGACTCGAGCGCAGCGAGTGGGTCGTCCGGCAGGAGCTCGCCGTCCGCGTCGAGCCCGAGCCCCCGCAGGTGCTCGAGCGTGCGGGTCAGTCCCGCCTGGGCATCCGCCGTGACCGCGGCGTGCTCCTCCGGAGTCGGCTGGACGACCTCGTCGGAACCGATCGGTGGCGTCGGCTTTCCCGGCGCCCCCGCACCGTCTGACAGCGACGCGAGGACCGCCTCGACGTGTGTCGGGGCGTCCGCGGTCGGGAGCAGCACGTGGAGGTGGGTCGGGTCAGGCAGGACGCCGTACAGGTCGGCGAGCTGGCGAGCGTCGCCGTCGGCGAGTGGCTCCTCGATGAGCACGACCACCTCGTACATCTGGGACTGTCCTCTCCTCGGGTCGGCCGGGCCAAGCGTGGCACAGCCCGGTGGAGGACACTGGGCCTGTGCAGCTTCCCGTCATGCCGCCGGTCTCGCCGATGCTGGCCAAGCCCGCCGGTGCGATCCCTCCCGGTCAGCACTACGAGCCGAAGTGGGACGGATTCAGGGCGGTGATCTTCCGGGACGGGGACGAAGTCGAGATCGGGAGCCGGAACGAGCGGCCGATGACCCGGTACTTCCCCGAGGTGGTCGAGGCCGTCCTGACGAACTTCCCGGACCGGGCGGTGGTCGACGGGGAGATCATCATTGCGAACACCGAGCGCAACACGCTCGACTTCGAGGCACTGCAGCAGCGGATCCACCCTGCCGCCAGTCGAGTCACCATGCTTTCGCGGGCGACACCGGCGAGCTTCGTCGCGTTCGACCTGCTGGGTCTCGGCGACGACGACCTGACCGGACGGTCGCTCGTCGAACGCCGGGCGCTGCTCGAGGTCGCCCTCGCTGACGCTGCCCCCCCGATCCACATCACACCCGCCACCCAGGACCTCGACCTCGCTCGCCAGTGGTTCGACCAGTTCGAGGGCGCCGGGCTCGACGGGCTGATCGCGAAGAAGCTCGACCAGGCCTATCTCCCCGACAAGCGCGTGATGACCAAGATCAAGCACGAACGGACGGCGGACTGCGTCCTGGCCGGCTACCGGGTGCACAAGTCCGGAGCCGACGCCATCGGCTCGCTGCTCCTCGGCCTCTACGACGAACGCGGCTCATTGGCTTCCGTCGGTGTGGTCGGTGCGTTCCCGATGGCCCGGCGCCGGGAGCTTCTCACCGAGTTGCAGCCGCTCGTCACCACGTTCGACGACCACCCCTGGGCCTGGGCCAGGCAGGAGGAGGGGGAGCGCACGCCACGCAAGTCCGAGACCAGTCGCTGGAACGCCGGAAAGGACCTCTCGTTCGTCCCGCTGCGCCCGGAGCGGGTCGTCGAGGTCCGCTACGACTACATGGAGGGGGTCCGCTTCCGGCACACCACGCAGTTCGTCCGCTGGCGCCCGGACCGTGAGCCCCGGTCCTGCACCTACGACCAGCTCGAGCGCCCGGTCGGGTTCAGCATCGCCGACGTCCTCACCGGCGCCTGAGTCGCTGGTCGCGCCCCGGGACCGACGCGCAGTCGACGGGGGAGCGGTCCGTCCTCGCGTACGCTGCCTTGTAGGTGGGATTTGGGGGTTCTGGCGTGTCTGACGCGAGCACGGAGCCGCGAGGCGGTGGTCCGGGTTCCGGGCTGCGTTCCCGGCTGGGTGCAGGGCTCGTCGTGGCCCGGTCGGCCGCAGCTCGCCTGTCGCGGTCCCGACGGTTGCGCGCGTTCCTGCCGGCCATCGCAGTCGGGCTGTGCGCCGCGCTGGTAGGCGTCGCGGTCCTCACTGCTGGCGGTGAGCTGACGACCGTCGCCGAGCAACCGCACGAGGCAGTGTCGGGCTTCCCCGGTGCCGACGTCACGCCTGACCCGCCTCCGGCTGCTGGAGTCACGCCGGCGACGATCACGCCCACCCCCACCCCGACTCCCACCCCGGTGGCCGGCGATCCCGGCTCCGGGTCCGGAGCCGGAGCCGGAGCCGGCGGGACCGTGCTCACCGGTGGCGCGCCGACGCGGCTCACCTTCGGCATGCACGTGAGCCAGATCGACGAGGGCGCATGGCCTTCGGTGTCGGTGGGCACGTTCCGGATCTGGAACGCGGACTCGACCTGGGGCGCGCTCGAGCCGTCGCCCGGCCAGTGGAACTTCGCCCGCCTCGACGCGCGGGTGGAGATGGCTCGGGCCCGGGGGGCTTCCGTGCTGCTCGTGCTCTCGCACCCGCCGGGCTGGGCCTCGTCCCGTCCGGACCTGCAGGGCTACAACGGCTCGCCGGCCCCACCGCGCGACGTGGCCGAGTGGCGCAACTACGTCGCGACCGTGGCCGCCCGGTACGCCGGTCGCATCGAGGCGTACGAGATCTGGAACGAGCCCAACCTCGCGCAGTTCTTCGTCGGCAGCCCGCAGCAGCTGGGCGAGCTCACCCGGGTCGCGGCCGAGGCGATCAACGCCAACGACTCGCAGGCGCTGGTGGTCTCGGCCGGCTTCTCAGCCCGTACCGGAGGCGCTGAGTCCTACTTCCGCGAGTACGTCGCGAGCGGTATCGCCTCCGCGATCGACGTCGTGGGCATCCACATCTACCCCTACC
Organism: Sporichthyaceae bacterium; assembly: GCA_013696235.1. GTDB lineage: Bacteria > Actinomycetota > Actinomycetes > JACCYY01 > JACCYY01 > JACCYY01. The sequence goes on from JACCYY010000178.1 coordinate 2,713, forward strand.
CCGGGAGCGGGCCGGAGTCGATGGTCGGCCTGGCTCAGCGGTTCCGCAGCATTGCGAGCTCGGCCGGGCTGTCCGGCAAGCCGATGTGGAACACCGAGATCGGGTACGGCCGGACGCCGGACTACCTCGTCTCGGAGACGGCGGCGGCGTCGCTGGTCCTGCGGACCTATCTCGTGCTGCCGGCCGCGGGACTCGTGCGCAACTACTGGTACATGTGGGACGACCGTGAGTTCATCGGTCTCTACATGGTGGGCTCGGACCGCCGGTCACCGACCGGCGCCGCCTACCGGTTCGCCGAGGCCCAGCAATGGCTCGCCGGCGCGCAGGTCGAGCGGTGCAGCGACGGGAGCGGGGCGTGGGTGTGCACGTTGCAGCATGCCGACGGACCGTCGGTGACCATCGCGTGGAGCCTGTCCGGCGAGGTCAGTGTCCCGGTCCCGGCCGGCGCGACGATCGCGTACGCGTTCGGTGGCGACAGCTCTGGCGCGACCGCGGGTGCGGCGTACTCGGTCGGCACCACCCCGGTGCTGTTCGCGCCCGGTCCGCTGCCCAGCCTGGGCTAGCGGCGACAGCGAGGTCGCCCGACTAGTCGCGGATGGTGGCGAGCAACCGGTCGACGAACGCGGTCTGCGCCCGGACCAGGAGGAGGCGCGCCCGGTCCGGCGGGAGCCACGCGGTGCGGTCCAGCTCCGGGTACGAGCGCAGGACGCCCGAGCGCGGCGGCCACTCGATCTCGAACGAAGCGCTGACCGTGGTCGAGGCGTCCAGATCCCCCTCCGCCGCCCAGACGGAGACGGTCTTGCCGCCGGCCTGGCGCACGCTCCCCAGCGGCTCGAACGAGGTCGACGGCACCGGCCGGCCGATCTCCTCACCGAACTCGCGCCGTGCGGCGTCCAGCGGGTCCTCGTCCGGCCCGTACTCGCCCTTGGGGATCGTCCAGGCGCCGGCGTCCTTGCGGCTCCAGAACGGTCCGCCCATGTGTCCGAGCAGCACCTCGACCCGGGCCGGCCGGGTGTTCGTGCCGCCGAGGCGGTAGAGCAGGATCCCCGCGCTGGGTCTGGACCGGGCCGGAGCCATGGCTTCAGCGGGCGGGGCGGTCGACGGCGTAGCGGGCGAGCAGGAACCCGTCGTCGGCCAGGAGCTGGGTGAGGCTCAGCCGCGCCGGCCGGTCCAGGGCGTGGTCGGCGAGCATTCGTGGTGCCGAGCCTCCCGCGAGGAGCGGTGCCAGCGTGAAGCACAGCTCGTCGAGCCGCTCGGCGGCGAGGAGCTGGCCCAGCAGCCCGGGACCGCCCTCGCACGACACCCGGGACATGCCGCGCTCGTGCAGTGCATCGAGGGCCGTGCGGGCGTCGACCTCATCTGAACCGGCCTCGATGACGTCGGCCACGGACGCGACGGCCCGGCGCCGCGAACCCGGGGCGGCCGCGCAGGTGATCACGATCGTGCGGGTCGGCGCGCCGATGAACAGGTTCGACGCGAGGTCCAGGTCGAGAGACCTCGAGACCACCGCGATGGCCGGTGCTGCCGTCTGCCCGGCCGATCGTCGCCGCGCCACGTGCTCGGCCCGGACCGGCTCTGCGGCGTACGCCTCGGCGCGCGCGGTCCCGGCACCGACGAGCAGGACGTCGGCGAGCTGGCGGAGGACGGCGAAGGCCCGTTCGTCTGCCGGGCCGGAAAGACCACGCGTGGTCCCGGCAACTGCGGCCGCGCCGTCCACGCTGCCGACCATGTTCGCGCGCACCCAGGTCCGCCCGGTCGGGAAGGCGTACGCGGTAGCGAGGTCGACGTCGTCGGCGGGGTGCGGGAGCAGCTGGCGCACGCCTCAAGTGCACCACCCGCGCGGAGCGCGGTCTCTGCGGGTGGTTCCGAGGAGTTGTGCAGAAACTATGTGCACAACTAGTGTGCAAGTTGTGGGTGGCCTCGGTGCGCGACGCAAGCGCAGATAGTCCCGTCTGGAGATCGATCCAGCTGACCGCGACCGCGATCCGGGTGCTCGCGCATCCCCTCCGGTCGCGTCTGCTCTCGGCGCTCCGGCTGGACGGCCCGGCGACCGCGACCGGGCTGGCCGAACGCCTCGGGACGAACACCGGCGCAACGAGCTACCACCTGCGCAAGCTCGCCTCGGTCGGCCTGGTCGAGGAGACCGGTGAGGGGCGCGGCCGGGAGAGATGGTGGCGGCCCACGACGGAGATGCACGACTGGACCGACGACGCGATCGAGGGCGATCCAGACGCCAAGGCCGCGGCCGGATGGCTGCGCGAGCACTACGTACGGCAGTTCGTCGAGCGCGCCGAGCACTGGCTCGCCCACCATGACGCGTGGCCGCTGGAGTGGCGTCGCCTCGCCGGCAGCTCGGACTACATGCTCGAGCTCACCACGACGCAGCTCGAGGCGCTGATGCAGGAGCTGTGGGCCGTGGTCACCAGGGTGCACGCCGAGACGACGGCGGCCGCCGAGAGCGCGGCAGCGGGTGCCGGTCCTGGCTCGGGGGAGCGCGACGACCCGGCCGAGCGTCCGCAACGCATCCTGCTCTTCCTCCACGACTTTCCCGATGGAGACCGGCCACGATGAGTCTCGACGCGCGCGCCGCGAGATGGCGCTACCTGGTCCTGCTGGGCCTGCGTTGGCTGCCGGTGGGGTTCCTGATCCCGATCACGGTGCTGCTGCCCCTCTCGCGGGGGCTCTCGCTGAGCCAGGTCGGCATCGCGTTCGCCGCGCAGGGCGTCCTGGTGCTCGCCCTCGAGCTGCCGACCGGCGGGCTCTCGGACTCGTGGGGTCGACGCCCGGTGCTCCTGCTCTCGACGATCGTCGGCATCGCCGCGATCGGGCTGCTCGTCGTCGCCGACTCCTTCGTCGAGTTCCTGGTCGTCTACGCGCTCCAGGGGGTCTACCGGGCGCTGGACAGCGGGCCGCTCGAGGCCTGGTACGTCGACGCGACGCTCGCCGCGGAACCCACCGCCAAGCTCGAGCGCGGTCTGTCGGCCGGCAGCGCGATGCTCAGCGGCGCGATCGCGGTCGGCGCGCTCGCCTCCGGTGGGCTGATCGCGCTGGACCCGTTCACCTCGGTGGACACGCTCACGCTGCCGGTGCTCGTTGCCGTCGGCCTCACGGTGGTCAGCGCGGTCGCCGTAGCGATCCTGATGACCGAGCACCGAGCCGGGCCCGACCGCACCGGACTCCTCGCCTCGGTGCGGAAGGTGCCCCGTACGGTCCGCGAAGGTGCCGGGCTGGTCCGGGGCAACCGGGTTCTCCTCGCACTGATCGGTGTGGAGCTGTTCTGGGGCTTCGGCATGGTCACGTTCGAGGGGCTCATGCCGGTGCGGCTGGCCGAGGTCGTCGACAGCACCGACCGGGCCGCCGCGCTCATGGGCCCGGTGTCCTCCGCGGCGTGGTTCGCCTCGGCCGCCGGCGCCGCGTGCATCACGGTGGTCAGCAAGCGGCTCGGCATCGCGCCGACCGCTGCGGTGACCCGGGTGCTCCAGGGCCTGGCCGTCGTCCTCATGGGCGTGCTCGCCGGACCGGTCGGGCTCGTCGTCGCGTACCTCGCCTGCTACACGATCCACGGCGCGTCCAACCCGCTGCACGCGACGCTGCTCCACCGCGAGGTCACCGCCGAGCACCGGAGCACGCTGATCTCGCTGAACTCGATGGTGAGCCAGCCGGCCGGCGCGGTCGGCACGGTCGTCCTGACCGCCCTGGCCGACGGCACGTCCATCACGACTGCGCTCGTGGCCGGTGGCGTGGTCCTGGCCGTCGCCGCGCCGCTCTACGTCCCGGCCTGGCGGGCCGAGCGGGTCCGCCGCGCCGGCGGTGCCCAGGCGGTCGCCGTCGCCCCCGAAGACGTCGCGCCCATGCGCTGACATGTGCGACCGTTCGGCGGTGACGGACCAGACCTCGTACGAGCTCAACCGCGCCAGCTGGGACGAGCGCGCGCCCGCTCACGCGGCCTCGCCGGACTACGGCTTCGCGCGGTTCGCCGCCGATCCCGAGCACCTGAGCAGCACGGTGACCTTCGACCTGCCGCGCCTCGGCGACCTGGCCGGGGTACGCGGTGTGCACCTGCAGTGCCACATCGGCACCGACACCGTGTCGCTGGCCCGCCTCGGTGCGCGGATGACGGGGCTGGACTTCTCGGCGGCGTCGCTCGCCGAAGCCCGGCGGCTCGCTACCGCTGCCGGAGCCGAGGTCGACTTCGTCGAGGCTGCGGTGTACGACGCGCTCGACGTGCTCGAGCCCGGCGCCTACGACCTGGTGTACACGGGCCTCGGCGCGATCTGCTGGCTGCCCGACATCCGCCGGTGGGCGAAGGTGGTCACCGGGCTGCTCCGGCCGGGTGGTCGGCTCTTCATCCGGGAGGGCCACCCGATGCTCTGGGCGATCGACGAGGAGCAGACCGGCGCACTGGTCGTGGACTACCCCTACTTCGAGCGACCGGAGCCGGTGGAGTTCGACGACCCGACGACCTACGTCGAGACAGACGTCGTGTTCGAGGTGAACCGCACGCACAGCTGGAACCACGGCCTGGGCGAGATCATCACCGCCGTCATGGACGCCGGCCTCCAGGTCACCGCGTTCGAGGAGCACGACAG
>JACCYY010000098.1 GCA_013696235.1 Sporichthyaceae bacterium
ACAAAGTTCGCGAGACAAAGGACAACCTCATGTCAGCAGTGACCGGTCGAGTCCAGGACGTCAAGTCCACGGTTTCCGGCGCGACGCCGGACAAGGGCGACGTCACCGACCAAGCGCGGCGGGCCAAGGGGATGGCCGAGTCCAACCCGCTCGGTCTCGCCATCGGCGCGGTCGCCCTCGGCTTCCTCGCGGGGTTGGCCGTGCCGTCCACCCGGATCGAGGACGAGCGACTCGGCCCTGCCGCCGACCAGTTCAAGGCCAAGGCCAAGGACCTCGGCCAGGAAGCCCTCGAGCATGGCAAGCAGGTCGCCACCGACGTCGCCCAGGCGGCCAAGGAGACAGCCCAGGAGAGCGGCCAGGAGCACGTCGCCGAGCTCAAGGACACTGCGAGCGAGCAGGTCGGCGGGTCCGGCAGCGACCCGGAGAGCCGGTCAAGCACGGACGACCTGTACGACACCTCTCCCGCCTCGTCCTCCTCCGATGCCGGCAGCACGTGGAGCGACAGCCCCACCGCTGGGCGCTCGCCCAACTTCTGAGCCGACCGGAACGGCTTCTGCACGACAGCGCCCCTCCGGCGCCGCCTCGAGCGGCGCCGAGGGGCGTCGTGCGTCCGGCGGGGTACCACACCCAACGTGACAGACAGGCGACGACTCCCGAGACCGGCCATCGAGGCAGATGCGTGCGTGATCGGCGGTGGGCCGAACGGTCTGGTCGCGGCGAACGCTCTCGCCGACGCCGGGTGGGACGTCGTGCTCGTCGAGGGCAACCGTCTCGGCGGCGCGGTCCGCTCGGAGCGGCGCCGACCGGAGACGGTCACTGATCTGTTCAGCGCGTTCTACCCGCTCGCAGCTGCGTCCCCGGTGATCAAGGCCATGGAGCTCGAGCAGCACGGGCTCTCGTGGTCGCACGCCCCGGTCGTCGTCGCCCATCCCGCCAATGGGTCGACGGGGACGGCGGCTGCGTTGCACCGCGATATCGACGCGACAGCCCGTGGCCTCGACGACGACTGCCAGGGGGATGGTGACTCCTGGCGCGAGCTCGTCGCCCAGTACCAGGCGATACGTGACCCGCTGCTCGACGCCCTCTTCTCCCCGTTCCCGCCCCTGTCCCCCGCTGTCCGGCTGGCTCGGACGCTCCGTTTCGAAGCGGTTCGCACCGCTCGAACTCTGCTGCTGCCGGCCCACCGGATGGGCGAGGAGCTCTTCGGCGGTCAGCACGGACGGCTCCTCCTTCTGGGCAACGGGCTTCACGCCGACATCCCGCCCACAGCAGCTGGCAGCGGCATGTTCGGCTGGTTGCTGTCCATGCTCGGCCAGGACGTGGGTTATCCCGTCCCGACCGGCGGTGCAGGCGAGCTCCCGGCGGCCCTCACCCGACGAGCGACATCACTCGGTGTGCAGATGCTCGAGGGGACGCCCGTCCGTCAGGTGCTCGTCAACGCATCAGGTCGCGCGGTCGGCGTCGGGCTGGTCGACGGCAGGGTGATCCGCGCTCGACGAGCGGTGATCGGCGCGATCGACGCGGCGGTCCTCCTCCGCGACCTCGTCCCGGCACCAGCTGTGCCGGCCCGCCTGCTCGACGACCTCAGGCACTTCGAGCGAGACGCGCCGACGGTGAAGGTGAACTGGACCCTCCCGGCGACGCCGCGGTGGACCTCGCACCCGACCGCCCACGCTGGGACGATCCACGTCGGTGCGGACGTCGCCATGGGAATCCGGTGGAGCGCCGATCTCGAGCGCGCAGTGCTGCCTCGTAGACCCTTCATGCTCGTCGGCCAGATGACGACTGCCGACGCGAGCCGCTCGACGGACGGGAGCGAGAGCTTCTGGGCGTACACGCACCTTCCTCGAGGTTCAACCGTCGAGCGACTCGGGGTCGCCGGGCTCGATCGGATGGTCCAGACGACCGCGGACCGCATGGCAGAGGTCCTCGACGAGCACGCCCCTGGGTTCGCAGACGACGCCCTGGACACCTTCGTGCAGGGACCGGACGACCTCTTCCGCGCCGATCCGAACCTGGTCGACGGCGGCGTCAACGGCGGCACGGCGCAGCTGCACCAGCAGCTGTTCTTCCGACCCGTGCCGGGACTCGGCCGACCCGGCACCGTGGTGCCGGGCCTGTACCTCGGTGGCGCTTCGGCACACCCCGGAGGAGGAGTCCACGGTGCCTGCGGCTGGAACGCTGCGGTCGCCTGCTTGGCTGACCACGGCGTGCTCGGCCGCCTGCGCCGTGCGGCATCGACCGCGGTCCAGGCCCGGCTCTACCGAGACCGGCCCCCGTGGTCGACCGATCAGGGCTGATCTGCTATTCGCGGACCGGTTCGGCGTAGTGAGTCGGAGTCAGCACGTTGCCCGCGTGGGGGTCGACCCGCGTCCGGGACAACCCAGCCACCCGCATCAGTGGCCCGACCAGCAGGTCGAACACCCCGGGAAGGGCCCGAAAACCGAAGATCATGAGTGGATTCGCGATGCCCACGCTGGTCCGTGACCTCGGGTGGTCGAGCCGCTCGACGATCTTGACGGCGACGCGCTCCGCGGAGACGACGGGAGGGGGCGGTCTGCCATATCGGCCGACGTAGTTGGCGGCCTGCCGAAAGACAGGGGTCGCGACGCTGCCTGGCGAGACGACGCACACGTGCACGTTGTCGAGGTCGCGCTGCTCGATGGTCAGTACCCGCCCAAGCGACTCGACCGCAGCCTTGGTGGCGACGTACGACGACATGTACGGCGTGCTGATCTTGCCCAGCAGCGAGCCCATGATCACCAAGGTGCCGCTGCGCTGAGAGCGAAAGACCTGGAGCGCAGAGCGCGAGACGTTCGCAGTGCCGAGGACCCCCGTGCGGATGACCTGGTCGAAGACCGCCGTCGGGACGTCCTCGAAGCGGCCGTAGGCCACGACCGCGGCTGCGTGGACGCATGCGTCCAGGCCGCCGAACCGCTCGACCGCCGCCTGCACAAGTGCCTTCACCGCCGCTTCGTCTGACACGTCAGTAGGCACCAAAAGGACGTCTGCACCGCGCTGTCGGCACTCCTCGGCGACCACCTCGAGCGCGGGACGTGACCGGGCGGCGAGGACGAGACGGGTACCTCGGTCGGCAAGCCGGTGCGCTGTGGCCCGGCCGATCCCGCTCGACGCACCGGTCACCAGCACGACCGGTGCCGGCTCGACCGTGGACAAAGTGTCCTGGCTAGCCGTCAAGACGACGAGTCAGTCCCCGCCAGACCCTCGCCCGGCGCCGGGTCGTTCGGGTCGCTCGACCGCACCCGCTCCTGCGCCAAGGTCTCGAGCATGCGGTTCTGGTAGTCCTGGTCCGACCAGTCCTGGCCGGCGCCCCACTCCTCGAGCTGCGCGTGGGGGAACTCGGCGCGCTGCGCCTGTCCGCCGTCGGGATCGTCCAGAGTGACCGTCACATCGCACGGGTACCCGCTCGGTGGATCGAACGTCGCAGCGGCCATGATCGAATCCCTTCGTCAGGTGTCGACGCGGCGCCGACCCGACCCAGTCTGGCCGTTGCCGCGTCCCCTCCCGTACCCGGCGTCCGGC
>JACCYY010000100.1 GCA_013696235.1 Sporichthyaceae bacterium
CTCGCGTACGGCGCGAACTGGGTCTACGCGCTCGGCTCGGGCAACGCCCCTCTCGCACACCTGTGGTCGCTAGCGGTCGAGGAGCAGTTATACGTCGTCTGGCCCTTCGCCGTGCTGCTGCTGATCAAGTTGCCCGCAGCTCGACGCACGTGGCCGGTCATCGCGCTGGCCGCCGTCTCCGCGACGCTGCCGTTCGTCTACTACGACGGGGGCCTGGGAACCGACCGGATCTACTTCGGCACCGACACGCGCGCCGTCGGGATGCTCATGGGCGCAGTGGCGGCGTTCGCCTGGCACCGCCGGCGCAGCTCAGGCAGCGCGTCGCCCGCCGCGACCGCCCGCGCGCACCTGGGCTTCGGGCTCGTGCTGGTCTTCCTGCTCGCGGTCGGCAACAGCCCGCTGAAGTTCCTGGCCGGCCCGGCGATCATGGCGGTCGCCGCGATGCAGGTCGTGCCCTACCTCGTCGACCGGCCGGGCAGCTGGCTCGCCCGCTTCCATGCCGCACCGGTGCTCGTGTGGCTCGGCCAGCGCTCCTACGCGGTCTACTTGTGGCACTACCTGTTCGCCACCTGGCTGAACCCGCTGTCCCCGTGGGTCAGCATCCCGGTCGGCGTGGCGCTCTCGCTGCTGGCGGCGCACCTGTCCTGGCGCTTCGTCGAGGCTCCGGCGCTGCGCTACAGCAAGCGCTTCCGTCCCGACCCGCCGGCGGTGGCGCCGGCGCAGGCGCCCCCCGCCCGGCCTTCGGTGGGCGTCCAGGTGGTGCCGGACGTGGTCGCGGTGGAACGGCCGGCGCATTCGGCCGTCCCGGCGGTGCACCTCGCCGCGGTCGCAAGTCCAAGAAGCAGCGTCGTCAAGAGTTCGACAACATGGACGCGCCGTCGCTTTCCGGCGTACGCCTGCCGCGTGGCGACGGTCGAGTCGTCCGCCTGCCGCGAGGTGCCTCGCTCACCGATTTCGCCGAGCGCATCGACGCGACCCCGGCGTCACTGGTCTCCGTCCTGTTCCAGCTCGGTGAGATGGTCACCGCGACGGAGTCGGTGAACGAGGAGACGCTCGCGCTGCTCGGCTCGGAGCTCAACTACACGGTCCAGGTCGTCTCCCCCGAGGACGAGGATCGCGAGCTGCTCGAGTCGTTCGACCTCGAGTTCGGTGAGGACGAGGGCTCCGCTGAGGACATGGTGGCGCGGCCGCCGGTCGTCACGGTCATGGGTCACGTCGACCACGGCAAGACCAAGCTCCTCGACGCGATCCGCTCGACCGACATCGTCGCCGGCGAGGCCGGCGGCATCACGCAGCACATCGGCGCCTACCAGGTGCACGCCCGCGCGCAGGACCGCGCGATCACGTTCATCGACACCCCGGGCCACGAGGCGTTCACCGCCATGCGTGCTCGCGGGTCGCAGGTGACCGACATCGTGATCCTGGTCGTGGCTGCGGACGACGGGGTCAAGCCGCAGACGATCGAGGCGCTCAACCACGCGCAGGCCGCCGGCGTCCCGATCGTGGTCGCGGTGAACAAGATCGACAAGGAGGGGGCGGACCCGGAGAAGGTCCGCGGCCAGCTCACCGAGTACGGCCTCGTGGCTGAGGAGTACGGCGGCGACACGATGTTCGTCGACGTCTCCGCGACCCAGCGGGTCGGTCTCGACGAGTTGCTCGACGCCGTCCTGCTCACTGCCGACGCCGCTCTGGAGCTCACCGCGAACCCGACCCAGGACGCGCAGGGGGTCGCCATCGAGGCACACCTTGACCGCGGCCGCGGTCCGGTCGCGACGGTTCTCGTCCAGCGCGGCACGCTGCGCGTCGGTGACTCGATCGTGGCCGGCGAGGCGTTCGGTCGGGTCCGAGCCATGATCGACGAGCACGGCGAGACGATCACCGAGGCCGGCCCGGCCCGTCCGGTGCTGGTCCTGGGATTCACCTCCGTCCCCGACGCGGGCGACAACATGCTCGTGGTGTCTGAGGACCGGGTGGCCCGTCAGATCGCCGAACGGCGTGAGTCGCGCGAGCGCAGCGCACTCCAGGCGGCGCGCCGCGGCCGTCGCACGCTCGAGGACTTCATGAAGTCCATGGAGCAGGGCGAGACCCGCGAGCTCATCCTCGTGATCAAGGGTGACGTGTCCGGCTCGGTCGAGGCTCTCGAGGACGCCCTGGTCAAGCTCGACGTCGGTTCCGACGTGGACCTGCGCGTGATCCACCGCGGGGTCGGTGCGATCACGGAGAACGACGTGAACCTGGCGAGCGTCGACAACGGCATCGTCATCGGCTTCAACGTCCGGACCCAGGGTCGCGGCGTCGAGCGGCTGGCCGCCGAGGCCGGTGTCGACATCCGCTACTACACGGTGATCTACCAGGCCATCGACGAGATCGAGGCTGCGCTCAAGGGCATGCTCAAGCCCGAGTTCGCCGAGGCGCAGCTCGGGTCGGCGGAGGTGCGGGACGTGTTCCGCTCCAGTCGGGCCGGGACGATCGCGGGCTGCATCGTCCGCCAGGGCGAGATCCGCCGCAACGCGAGGGCTCGGATCGTCCGAGACGGTGCTGTCGTCGCCGACAACCTCACGATCGACTCGCTGCGTCGTTTCAAGGACGACGCGACATCAGTCGCCGAAGGGTTCGAGTGCGGCATCAGCTTCAGCTCGTTCAACGACGTCAAGGTCGACGACGTGATCGAGACGTTCGAGATGCGCGAGATCCCGCGCGCGTAGCCACGACCGGACCGGCACGGCTGACCCCGGGCCAGACCCGCTCTGGCCGGGGGTGACCCCGTGCCAGTGGGTCTGGTGCAGGGTGGCCCCGTGCCAGTCCGAGACTGGTGCGACGTCACCCACTCGCCAAGACGCGCTGAACTGGAGGGCTCGCCGGTGATCACCGGAACGCTCCGGCTCGACCTGCTGCTCGGCGACGTGCACTCGCTCAAGGAGAAGCGCTCCGTCGTACGCCCGATCGTCGCGGAGCTCGCCCGCCGCCACGCGGTGTCGGTCGCCGAGACCGGCGCGTTGGACCTGCACCGTCGCGCCGAGATCGGTGTGGCCGTGGTGAGCGGCGATCACACGCACTGCCGGGACGTGCTCGACGCGTGCGAGCGGCGGGTTGCCGCCCGGCCGGAGATCGACCTGCTCGCTGCGCACCGGCGGGTGTACGACAGCAACGACGACTGAGAGGAGCCGGACATGACTGCGCAATCAGGGCGGGCCCGCCAGATGGCCGACCGGATCCGGGTGATCGTGGCCGAGTCGCTCGAGCGGCGGATCAAGGATCCGCGGCTCGGCTTCGTCACGATTACCGACTCACGGGTGACCGGTGACCTGCACGAGGCCACCCTCTTCTACACGGTTCTGGGATCGGACGAGGAACGAGCCGGCACCGCCGCGGCGCTGGAGAGCGCCAAGGGCGTGCTGCGGTCGGAGGTCGGACGCCTCACCGGTGTGCGGTTCACCCCGACGCTCACCTTCGTCGAGGACGCGATGCCGGAGAACGCGGAGCACATCGAGGACCTCCTGAAAAGGGCCCGCACGGCCGACGAAGAGGTTGCCGCGGTACGGCAGGGCGCGACGTACGCCGGGGATGCTGACCCGTATCGCACGCCCCCCGACGACGACGACGAGTGATCGCATGACGGGCGCGACGCCCCCCGGCGCGCACGCCCCGATCGACGGGTTGCTCGTCGTGGACAAGCCGGCGGGTGTCACGTCGCACGACGTGGTGGACCGCGTCCGTCGGGTGGCCGGCACCAAGAAGGTCGGCCACGCCGGCACGCTCGACCCGATGGCGACCGGCGTCCTCGTGCTCGGCGTCGGACGCGCCACCAGGTTGCTCGGTCATCTCGTGCTCACCGGCAAGTGCTACGACGCGACCATCCGGCTCGGCCAGACCACCACGACCGACGACGCCGACGGCGCGACCACGTCCAGCACCGATGCATCAGCAGTCCCAGACGACGCGATCGCCCGGGGGGCGGGCGCACTGACCGGCCACCTCGAGCAGGTCCCCTCCTCGGTCTCGGCGGTGAAGGTCGACGGCCGGCGTGCCTACCAGCGGGTCCGCGCCGGCGAGCAGGTCGTGCTGCCGGCGAGGTCGGTGGAGGTCACCCGCCTCGACGTCCTCGCAATCAGGCGTCCGGGCGAGGTGGTCGACGTCGACGTCGTCATCGCCTGCTCGTCCGGGACCTACGTCCGCGCGCTCGCCCGCGACCTCGGCGCGGCGCTCGGGGTCGGCGGGCACCTCACGGCACTGCGCCGGACGGCCGTCGGTCCGTACGGCATCGAGCTCGCCCGCACCCTCGAGGAGCTCGCCGCGGACTTCCGGGTCATCGGGCTCGGCGATGCGGCGGCTGCGGCGTTCCCGTCGCGGCGGGTCGGCGCCGAGGACGCCCAGGCGATCGCCCACGGCCGCCCGCTGCCGTTGACCGGCAACGGGTCGAGCGGTCCGGTCGCCGTGCTCGATCAGGACGGCGCGCTGCTCGCCCTCGTCCGCGATGACGAGGAACGGCAGCAGGCCCGTCCACTGGTCGTGTTCGCGCCGGGTGCCGGTGGACCGGCTCCGACCGGGTCAGCCGGTGGGTAGGGTCACCGCCGTGCCGCGCCAGCCACGCCCCGGACGGTCGGCCCGACTCCAGGGTCGGCTGCTGGGCCGACCGTTGGGCCGGCCGCCGTTCGACGCGGTGGCCGAGCTCTACGACCAGGTTCGTCCGGGGTACCCCGATGACGCGCTCGACGCACTGGTCACGCTGGCGGGGCTGCCGCGTCGCGGGCGAGTGCTCGAGATCGGTGCCGGCACTGGCCAGATGACGGTGCCGCTCGCCGAGCGTGGCTACCACATCACCGCGGTCGAGATCGGCGAGCACCTCGCCGAGCGGCTCCGCCGCAACACGGGGGAGTACGGCGACGTCGAGGTGGTGTGTGGTCGCTTCGAGGACACCGAGCTCCCGACGCGGTCGTACGACCTGGTGACGGCGGCCATGGCGTTCCACTGGCTGGACCGCCAGGTCGCGTACGACAAGGCGGCTGCGCTGCTGCGGCCGACCGGCGCGCTCGGGCTGATCTTCAACATCCACGTCGATTCCGACGCCGGCTACTTCGCCGCGTCGGAGGACGTCTACCGGCGGCATGCTCCGCACATCTGGGGGACCGGGACGTCCGGCTCGTTGGCGAAGCAGGCCGAATGGCGCGGTGAGATCGACGCGACCGGGTTGTTCGGGGACGTGCAGATCCGCAGCCATCCGTGGAGCGTCAGCTACTCACGCGACACCTATCTGCAGCTGCTCTCGACCTACTCCGACCACATCCGGCTCGAGCCCGCCGCCCGTGAGGCGCTGTTCGCAGACCTCGGCGCCCTGATCGACCGGCGCTTCCACGGCACGGTGGACAAGCACCACGACGCGCTCGTGGTGGTCGCACCGGTCCTTCCCGCCGGGGTGAGCTGACCGGTGGAGGTCTGGACCGGGCTCGACGAGGTGCCCGCTGACCGCGGCCGTCATGCGGTCGCAGTTGGCACGTTCGACGGTGTCCACCGCGGGCACCGCGTGGTCATCGGCGCCGCGCTCGAGGCCCGGGTCCCGGACAACGGCGGGCGGGGCGTCCGGGCGGCGGTCCTCACGTTCGACCCGCACCCGCTGGTCGTGCTCCGGCCCGACGTCGCGCCGCCGGCGATCTCGACGCTGGAGCGGCGGCTCGCGATCCTCGACCGGCTCGGCGTCGACGCCGTCCTGGTCGTCCCGTTCACCCCCGAGCTGTCCGCGCAGTCGCCCGAGGCCTTCGTCGTCGACCATCTCGTCGGTGGGTTGCGCGCAGCCGCGGTCGCGGTCGGCAGTGACTTCCGCTTCGGGCGCCAGGCATCCGGCGATGTGTCGCTGCTGCGCAGGCTCGGGCTCGACCACGGGTTCAAGGTGCTCGAGGTGCCGCTGGTCGGCATCGGGGAGCCGGTCTCCTCCACGCGCGTTCGTGCCGCCATCGCTTCCGGTGACGTCGCGTCCGCCCGGGGCCTCCTGGCGCGCGCGCACTGCGTCGAGGGCGAGGTGGTGGTCGGCGACCGGCGCGGGCGCGAGCTGGGCTACCCGACCGCGAACCTCGCGGTGCCCGAGCGCATCGCGGTGCCGCCGGACGGCGTCTACGCCGGGTGGCTGGTCCGGGCCAGCGGGACGCGGCTGCCGGCCGCGATCTCGGTCGGGACGAACCCGACGTTCGGCCCGCACTCCCGCCGCGTCGAGGCGTACGTGCTCGACCGCGACGACCTCGAGCTCTACGGCGAACGGGTGTGCGTGGAGTTCGGGTGGTTCCTCCGCGGGCAGGTGGTCTTCCCCGGCATCGAGCCGCTGCTCGTGCAGATGGCTGCCGACGTCGTCCGCACCCGCGACCTGGTCAGTGGCGAGCTGGCACCCGACGATCCAGGGGATCCGGTCGACCGAGCAGAGGGTTGACCCTCGAGCCGGTCGCCCAGGGGCGACCCGCCGCGCTCGGTCTTCGGGACTGGTACCCTGGGCGCTGCCGTACTTGCGGCCGCGGACTTCCAGAGAGCCCGGGTGGACCTGCCCCGGAGCGCCGCGCAGCGATCCCAGAAGGAGCGGGTACCCCGTCGTGCCACTCGACACAAGCGCCAAGAAGACGATCATCGACGAATACGCCACCGGCGACGCCG
>JACCYY010000117.1 GCA_013696235.1 Sporichthyaceae bacterium
CAGGAACGCCGAGGCGCAGTCGCCCACCGCCGCCTGAGGAGGTTCTCGTGAGTGACGTACGGACCGCGCCAGGACGGGCCCGGATCGAGGCGGCGACGCTGCGCAACGACCAGTGGTGGCGCTCGCCGCTGATCACGTTCGCCGTGCTCTTCGCCTTCATCGTGTACGCGACCTGGGCGGCGTTCGTCGGCGACAACTACTTCGCCGAGCCGTACATCTCGCCGTTCTACGCACCGTGCCTGGCCGACATCTGCGTCGAGGGCACTGGCCAGCTCGCGTTCATCGGCGAGTGGTGGAAGCTCTCCCCGGCGCTCTTGATCCTCCCGATCCCGCTCGGCTTCCGGCTGACCTGCTACTACTACCGCAAGGCGTACTACCGCGCGTTCTGGCTGTCCCCGCCGGCGTGCGGGGTCGCCGAGCCGCACAAGAGCTACACCGGTGAGACGCGGTTCCCGCTGGTCCTGCAGAACGTCCACCGCTACTTCTTCTACCTCGGCCTCGTGCTGAACGGCTTCCTCACCTACGAGGCGTTCCTCGGCTTCACCGACCCCGAGGGCGGCATCGGGATGGGTCTCGGCACGCTCGTGCTGCTCGTGAACGCGGCGCTGCTGTGGCTGTACTCGGTGTCGTGCCACTCCTGCCGCAACTCCGTCGGCGGGCGCATCAACAACTTCTCGAAGCATCCGGTGCGCTACTGGGCCTGGACGCAGGTCTCGAAGATGAACGCGTACCACATGCAGATCGCCTGGGTGTCGCTCGTGTGGGTGGCGCTGTCCGATCTCTACGTCCGGCTGCTCGCCAGCGGCACGATCACCGACCTCCGCTTCTTCTAGCGGTGGCGAGCGAGGGAGCACTTCGATGACGACGGGTCCGACGACGGACGGGGAGTACCGGTCGATCGCCGGGACCGAGACCTCGGTCGAGGCGCACGAGTACGACGTCGTCGTCATCGGTGCCGGGGGGGCGGGCCTGCGTGCCGCGATCGCCGCCCACGACGCCGGCGCGCGCACCGCGATCGTCTGCAAGTCGTTGCTCGGCAAGGCGCACACGGTCATGGCCGAGGGCGGCATCGCCGCGGCGATGGCCAACCTGTGGCCCGAGGACGGCTGGAAGGTCCACTTTCGCGACACGATGCGGGGGGGCAAGCTTCTGAACCACTGGCGGATGGCGCAGCTGCACGCGCAGGAGGCACCGGACCGGGTCTGGGAGCTCGAGGCCTGGGGAGCGCTGTTCGACCGCACGAAGGACGGCAAGATCTCGCAGCGCGACTTCGGCGGGCACCGCTACGCCCGGCTCGCCCACGTCGGTGACCGTACGGGCCTGGAGATGATCAGGACGCTCCAGCAGCGCGCGGTCGCGCTCGGGATCGACGTCTTCATGGAGTGCACGATCACCGCACTCCTGACCGATGGCGACCAGGCAGCCGGGCAGCAGCGGATGGCCGGAGCCTTCGGCTACTGGCGGGAGACCGGGAAGTTCGTCAGCTTCCGGGCCCCGTCGGTGGTGCTCGCGACCGGTGGGATCGGGAAGTCGTTCAAGGTGACCAGCAACTCCTGGGAGTACTCCGGCGACGGGCACGCGCTCGCGCTGACGGCCGGCGCCAGCCTCGTCAACATGGAGTTCGTGCAGTTCCACCCGACCGGGATGGTGTGGCCGCCGTCGGTGCGCGGCATCCTCGTCACAGAGTCCGTCCGCGGTGACGGAGGGATCCTCAAGAACTCTGACGGCGAGCGATTCATGTTCGGCTACATCCCCGAGTTCTTCAAGGCGGAGACCGCCGACAGCGAGGAGGAGGCCGACCGCTGGTACGAGGACAAGAAGAACAACCGGCGGCCGCCGGAGCTGCTCCCCCGCGACGAGGTGGCCCGTGCGATCAACTCCGAGGTGAAGGCGGGTCGGGGCTCGCCGCACGGTGGCGTGTTCCTCGACATCGCCTCGCGCCGCAGCGCGGAGTACATCACCAAGCGGTTGCCGTCGATGTACCACCAGTTCAAGGAGCTCGCGGGCGTCGACATCACCGCCGAGCCGATGGAGGTCGGACCGACCTGCCACTACGTCATGGGCGGTGTCGAGGTCGACGCGGACACCACCGAGTCGAGGGTCTCGGGGCTCTACGCGGCCGGTGAGGTAGCCGGTGGCATGCACGGTGCCAACCGGCTCGGCGGCAACTCGCTGTCAGACCTCCTGGTCTTCGGCCGGCGGGCCGGCGACGCAGCCGCCGCGTACGCGTCCTCGCTCGGCGACGGGGTGCCGGCCGTCGACCAGGCTCAGGTCGAGACGGCCACGACCGCGGCGCTCGCGCCGTTCCTCATCGGCGGCGGGGAGAACCCGTACGCGATCCACCACGAGCTGCAGGAGTCGATGAACGACCTGGTCGGGATCATCCGGACCGCCGAGGAGATGCAGGCGGCGCTGGACAAGGTGGCCGAGCTCCGCGACCGGGCGACCAGGCTGACCGTCGTGGGCGACCGGCCCTACAACCCCGGCTGGCACCTCGCGCTGGACATCCCGAACATGCTGCTCGTGTCGGAGTGCATCGCGATGGCCGCGCTCGAGCGCACCGAGTCGCGCGGTGGCCATACGCGCGACGACTTCCCGGCGACCGACAAGGAATGGGGCACGATCAACCTGATCATCTCACTCGGTGCGGACGGCTCGGCCGGCATCACCCGCCAGCCGCTGCCGGTGATGCCGGACGAGCTCAAGTCGATCTTCGACGAGGAGGGTTCGCGCTCATGACCACGACGGACGACCGCGCCGCCACCACCGCCCGGACCGAGTCGGACGGCGACATGTCCTACCAGGGCCGGTTCCGGATCTGGCGCGGTGACGCGACCGCCGGTGACCTGGTCGACTTCGAGGTCGAGGTCAACGAGGGCGAGGTCGTCCTCGACGTGATCCACCGCGTCCAGGCGACCCAGGCCGGCGATCTCGCGGTCCGGTGGAACTGCAAGGCTGGCAAGTGCGGATCCTGCAGCGCGGAGATCAACGGCAAGCCGCGGCTCATGTGCATGACCAGGATGGACACGTTCGAGCGCGACGACACGATCACGGTCACGCCGATGCGGACGTTCCCGGTGATCCGGGACCTGGTCACCGACGTCTCGTTCAACTACGAGAAGGCGAAGGAGGTCCAGGCCTTCACGCCGCCGGAGGGGCTGCAGCCGGGTGACTACCGGATGCAGCAGGTGGACGTCGAGCGCGGCCAGGAGTTCCGCAAGTGCATCGAGTGCTTCATGTGCCAGGACATCTGCCACGTCATCC
>JACCYY010000184.1 GCA_013696235.1 Sporichthyaceae bacterium
GCTCGGCCCGGGCCACCCCGTCCTTGACGATCTTGTCCCGGGCGACCGGCGTGTGCACGGTGATCGACTTCACCGGCGGCTTGGCCGCGCCGTTCGACCGGTAGCGGTTGAAGCCGTACGCGCCGAAGAGTGCGCCCTCGGCGACAGCCACCGCCTCAGCCGGCGTGGCCGCGGGGAGGGACAGCGCGACCGAGCCCGTGCCGCTCAGGGTGCGGGTGACAGCGCCGGCGGCGGAGCGGAGCACCTCGAGGTCGAACGCGGCACCGGCAGCGGGTGCCTCGCCGAGCCCGACCGCGACGACGAGCGGTGCCTTGATCGAGCCGGACGTCGCGATCTTGGTGATCTCCTCCGGCTTCCCGGTCGCGCCGAGCGCCTCGAGCATCGCTGCCAGGCCCCCGCCCAGTGCGGCGTCGACGTCGCCGGCGCCGGCGGCGAGCAGGGGGCCGTCGGACCCCGTGGTCGCACCGATGACCAGGACGTCAGCCCTGGACTTCGCCGACGCGGTCGTGCTCGTGAGGGTGATCGTGGTCACGGACGGGTCTCCTCGGTGGTCGCTGGTGGTGCGAGTCTGCCTGGCACCCTCAGCATCCCATCCCGCCGTTAGGGTCCCGCCATGGCCGAGAACGTGACTGCACCTCTGCGCCGCTCGCCGCTGCACGAGCGCCATGTCGGGCTCGGCGCCAAGCTCGCCGACTTCGGCGGCTGGGAGATGCCGATCGAGTACCCCGGTGGTGGAGTGATCGCCGAGCACACGAGCGTGCGCGAGGCCGTCGGGCTGTTCGATGTCAGCCACCTCGGGAAGGCGTCCGTCCGCGGGCCCGGCGCGGCCGCGTACGTCAACGCGACCATGACCAACGACCTGGCCAGGATCGCGCCCGGCCAGGCGCAGTACACGATGTGCTGCGACGAGGCGACCGGCGGCGTCGTCGACGACCTGATCGCCTACCTCCGGGCCGAGGACGACGTCCTGCTCGTCCCGAACGCAGCGAACACCGTCGAGGTGGTCCGGCGGCTCGGTGCTGCTGCCCCGGCGGAGGTGGTGGTCGAGGACGCCCACGAGGCGTACGGCGTGCTCGCCGTGCAGGGTCCGCGCAGCGCCGAGGTGGTCGAGCGGCTCGGGCTGCCGACCGACCACGACTACATGTCCTTCGCCGACGCGACGTTCGACGGCTCGCCGGTGGTCGTGTGCCGGTCCGGCTACACCGGCGAGAAGGGCTTCGAGCTGCTGCCCCGGTGGCACGCGGCAGGCCCGCTGTGGGACGCGGTGCTCGAGGCGGGGTCAGACCTCGGCATCCGCGCCTGCGGCCTCGGTGCCAGGGACACGCTGCGGACCGAGATGGGCTACCCGCTGCACGGCCATGAGCTGTCGCTCGACATCACCCCGGTGATGGCCCGCGCGGGGTGGGCGGTGGGTTGGGGCAAGCCCGCGTTCTGGGGTCGCGATGCGCTGCTCGCGCAGAAGTCGGCCGGGACGTCCGCGCTGCTGCGGGGGCTGGTCGGTCTCGACCGCGGCATCCCGCGGGCGGCCATGCAGGTGCTCGACACCGACGGTCAGCAGGTGGGTGTCGTCACCAGCGGCACGTTCTCGCCCACCCGCCGGGTCGGCATCGCCCTGGCGCTGCTGGAGCGCGGTGTCCCGGACGGGACCGAGGTCGTCGTCGACGTCCGCGGCCGGGCCCAGCGGTTCGCGGTGACCAAGCCCCCGTTCGTCCAGACCTCCACCACCTGACCGTCACCACCCCAACCGTGATCATCACCGCTGGGGGATGCGTGGCGCGGCGCCGCTGGCGCACGACCTGAGTACGGTGCGGCGTGTTCGATCCGTCGACCGGCACGAGAGGGGCGTGACGCCGTGACCTGGACCTGGCGCATGGAGGACGGCACCGGCGGGCCGGCGCCGGCCGAGGCGGCGAGCAGCCCGGACTTCCCCGCGCAGGCCGACGCCGAGACCTGGATCGGCGAGGTATGGCCCGAGCTGCACGAGGCCGGTGTCGGCGCGGTGACCCTCCTCGAGGGTGACCGCGAGGTGTACGGCCCGATGAGCCTGGAGCCGCCGGACTGAGCTGGGAGCTCAAACAGGTGCGGCGGCGATCACCTGGATGAGCGGCGCGACGCCCCGATAGGGGTCGGAGCGTCCTGCCAGCTCCTCAGCCTCGAGGAGTGCGGCGAGCTCGTCGGAGCCAGGCGGCGGGGGATCGGCGTCGAGCGTGGCGTTGTCGCAGAGCACGCGCACGCCGTACCAGCCGAGCAGCTCGAGTCCGGTGCTCTCGACGAGGGCGACCAGGTCGGGCACGGTGTCCGCGCGCGCCGTCTCCCCCAGCTCGTTCTCGTACACCGCGTCACCCTTGAGTGCTGCCAGCGCATCCGCCCAGCTCCCGCGGTGACCGGCCCGGACCGCGATCCCGGCCTGGTTGCGGGCGAGGAGGCTGACGATCCCGCCCGGGGCGACCATCGCGGCCAGCGCGCGGACGAGCGGCGCGGGGTCGGGCACGTACATGAGCACGCCGTGGCACAGGGCGACGTCGTACGACGCGGGCTCCA
>JACCYY010000140.1 GCA_013696235.1 Sporichthyaceae bacterium
CTGATCACCGACAACGGCGTGTGGGACGGCATCGGCACGCTGATGATCGGCGGCCTCCTGGTGACGGTGGCCGTGGTGCTCGCGGTTGAGACCAAGAGCCTGCTGCTCGGCGAGTCCGCGACGGAGGAGCACGTCCTCGCGATCGAGCGTGCCCTGGCGGCGGGCGAGGACATCGGGCGCGTGATTCATCTCCGCACGCTGCACATGGGCCCGGAGGAGCTCCTGGTCGCCGCCAAGATCTCGGTGAGCCATGACGAGAGCGCGGGCTCCATCGCCCGGGCGATCGACGAGGCGGAGGCGCGGGTCCGCGCCGCGGTGCCGATCGCACGCTTCATCTACCTCGAGCCGGACCTCTTCGTCGACCAACCCGCCAGCGCGGTCGTACCGGGGCCGGACGGGTCGTGACGCGACGTCCGATGGCGTAGCCTTCATCGCATCGGGCGGCGCCGCCGAAGCCTCGAACGACCGTCCTCCACCTGCCAGACCTTCGTCCTGCCCTGCCCGGGCCCGGTCGGAGCGGCACAGACGAGGAGACGACGCATCATGACGTCCACCACTGCCAGCACGCTGGCTCCCGGCGACTTCAAGGTCGCCGACCTCTCGCTCGCGGCGTTCGGCCGCAAGGAGATCGAGCTCGCCGAGCACGAGATGCCGGGGCTCATGGCCCTGCGCGCAGAGTTCGACGATGCTCAGCCGCTGGCCGGCGCCCGCATCACCGGGTCGCTGCACATGACGATCCAGACCGCGGTGCTGATCGAGACCCTCGTCGCCCTCGGCGCGGACGTCCGGTGGGCCAGCTGCAACATCTTCTCGACGCAGGACCACGCCGCGGCCGCCGTCGCGGTCGGCCCGACGGGCACCCCGGAGGCCCCGGCGGGCGTCCCGGTCTTCGCCTGGAAGGGCGAGTCGCTCCAGGAGTACTGGTGGTGCACCGAGCAGGCGCTCACCTGGCCCGAGTCAGGCCCGAACATGATCTTGGACGACGGGGGCGACGCCACACTGCTCGTGCACAAGGGCAAGCAGTACGAGCGGGAGGGCGTCGTGCCGGACCCCGCGAGCGCGGAGTCCGAGGAGCTGAGCTGCATCCTCGACCTGCTCACCCGCACGATCACGACTGACAGCGGAAAGTGGACCCGGATCGCGGACGGCATCCTCGGCGTGACCGAGGAGACCACGACCGGCGTGCACCGCCTCTACGAGATGCACCAGCGTGGCGAGCTGCTGTTCCCGGCGATCAACGTCAACGACTCGGTCACGAAGAGCAAGTTCGACAACCTGTACGGCTGCCGCCACTCGCTGATCGACGGCATCAACCGCGCCACCGACGTGATGATCGCCGGAAAGGTCGCGGTCATCTGCGGCTACGGCGACGTGGGCAAGGGGTGCGCCGAGTCGTTGCGCGGCCAGGGCGCCCGGGTGATCGTGACCGAGATCGACCCGATCTGCGCACTGCAGGCGGCGATGGAGGGGTTCCAGGTCGCCCGCGTCGACGACGTCATCGAGACCGCCGACATCTTCATCACCGCCACCGGGAACCGCGACGTGCTCACCGCCGATGACATGGGGCGCATGAAGCACCAGGCGATCGTCGGCAACATCGGGCACTTCGACAACGAGATCGACATGGCCGGGCTCGCCCGGACGCCCGGGATCACCCGCGTCAACATCAAGCCGCAGGTCGACGTCTGGCGATTCAGCAACGGCAAGTCGATCATCGTGCTCTCCGAGGGCCGCCTCCTGAACCTCGGGAACGCGACCGGTCACCCGAGCTTCGTCATGAGCAGCTCGTTCAGCAACCAGACGATCGCCCAGATCGAGCTGTTCACCAAGCGCGACGAGTACGAGATCGGTGTCTACGTGCTGCCCAAGCCGCTCGACGAGAAGGTCGCCCGACTCCACCTGGACGCGCTGGGCGTGCGCCTCACCGAGCTGCGCAAGGACCAGGCCGACTACATCGGCGTGCCGGTCGAGGGACCGTACAAGTCTGACCAGTACCGCTACTGACCACCCCGGCGGCGCGCGGCCGGCTCGACGAACGGCGCCGGAAGCCCCCGGGGTGCGACGATTGGCCCATGAAGGGTCGAGTTCTGGTGGTCGACGACGACACGGCATTGTCGGAGATGCTCGGCATCGTGCTCAGCAACGAGGGGTTCGAGCC
>JACCYY010000177.1 GCA_013696235.1 Sporichthyaceae bacterium
CGGCGGCCCAGAGGTCATCGATGGTGTCGACATCCCGGCGCAGGGTCGGCACATCGAGCCGGAGCTCCTGGGCCACCGCGCGGTGCGCGGCCGCGGACCCGGGTCCGAACTGGGGTGAGAACCGGCCGGCGGCCGAGGCTGCGTAGAGCGTCGTGCCGGTGCCTGCGGTGTCGGCCACGAAGGCCTGCTCCGTGAGCGCCGCAGCACGCAGCGCCGCGCCGAGCTCGGCCGTTCGCAGCGAGGGCAGGTCAGCCTGCACCGCAGCCAGGCCCCGATCACGTGATGCCCCCACCGCAGCGGCCCCGTGCCGCAGCGCGGCATTGATCCCGGCGCCCGGGAGATCCGGCAGAACGGTTGCGAGGTCCGTGAGGGCGGCTGCGGCATCCAGGTCGTCGGTGACGACGACCACCTCGACGCCTTCGCAGGACGCGATCGCGGTCACGGTGTCGCGTGCCATCGCGAGCGCCAGCTCGCGCCGGAATCCCCCGACGTGCGGGTCGAGGCGGGACTTGGCGATCGAGAGCATCTTGACCGGGACGAGCACCGTCCAGGCCGGCTGACCCGGCTCGGTCAGCGACTGGACCTCGCCGTGCGCCATGCCACGATCCTGCCACTCCCGGGTGTGGCCGCCGAAGCCTCAGGGACCCAGCTGTGGCGCACTAGTGTTCGGCAGATCGACGGGGGAGAGGAGCGGGACGTGGCCCGACCACGGATCGGGTTCGCCTACGGGGTGGCCGTTGCCGTCCTGCGGCCGATCATGATGGTCGTGACGAAGCGGGACTGGCACGGCGCGGAGCACCTGCCCCGCACCGGTGGCTTCATCATCGCGCTGAACCACGTCTCCCACGTCGACCCGATCGCGTTCGCCCACTTTCTGCACGACAACGGCGGCCAGCCGAGGTTCCTGGCGAAGTCCTCCCTGTTCACGACCCCCGTGATCGGCTGGGTCGTCCGGAACTCGGGGCAGATCCCGGTGTTCCGCGGCTCTCGCGACGCCGCCGAGGCGTTCCGCGGCGCCGTCGCGGCGATCGAGGCGGGGGAGTGCGTCGCGGTCTACCCGGAGGGCACGATCACCCGCGAGCCTGACCTGTGGCCGATGGTCGGCAAGACCGGCGCGGCCCGGATCGCGCTCAGCACGGGCTGCCCGGTGATCCCGGTCGCGCAGTGGGGGCCAGAGCAGCTCCTGCCGCCGTACAAGGGCGGACGGTTGCGACCGTTCCCGCGCAAGACCATGCAGGTCACCGCCGGACCGCCGGTCGAGCTCGACGACCTGCGCGGCCGTCCGATCACCCCGGACGTCCTTCGGCAGGCAACCGAACGGATCATGCGTGAGATCACTGCCCTGCTCGCCGAGATCCGCGGTGAGACGCCACCGGCGACCCCGTTCGACCCCCGTACGGCTGGGTCGGCGCCCCGCGATCGATCGACGGTGGGGGAGCCGCGACCGGCTGACGACGGTCCGCCGTCGTGACCCGGACTGCCGTGCTCGGGGCCGGGTCGTGGGGGACGGCGTTCGCGATGGTGCTCGCCGACGCCGGGTCCGACGTCACGCTGCTCGCGCGCCGTCCCGACCTGGCTGACCGGATCGCTCGTACGCGCGAGAACGCGGACTACCTCCCCGGCGTCGAGCTCTCGGATGCGATCGCTTGCACGTCCGACGCCGCCACCGCACTGCGCGGCGCCGAGATCGTGGTCATGGCGGTGCCGTCGCAGACGCTCCGGGCGAACCTCGTGGCCTGGACGCCGTTCCTCCCCCGCAGTGCGCTGCTGGTCAGCCTGATGAAGGGCATCGAGCTCGGCACCACCTTGCGCATGAGCGAGGTGATTGCCGCTGTCACCGGCGCGCACGCGAACCGGGTTGCGGTCGTGAGCGGACCCAACCTGGCGCGTGAGATCGCCGAGCGCCAGCCGGCCGCTGGCGTCGTGGCGTGCATCGACGAGGACGCCGCCGGCCAGCTGCAGCAGGCGTGCCACGCCCCGTACTTCCGTCCGTACACGAATCCCGATGTCGTGGGCTGCGAGCTCGGCGGTGCGGTGAAGAACGTCATCGCCCTGGCCGTCGGCATGGCCGAGGGGATGGGTCTCGGCGACAACACCAGGGCCACGATCATCACCCGCGGGCTGGCCGAGACCGCCCGCCTGGGCGAGGTGCTCGGGGCCGACCCGTACACGTTCGCGGGGCTCGCCGGTCTCGGCGACCTGGTCGCAACCTGCAGCTCGCCACTCTCGCGCAACCGGACGTTCGGGGAGCGGCTCGGCCAGGGGCAGCGGGTGGCGGAGATCGTCGCGTCAACACGACAGGTGGCCGAGGGCGTGAAGTCGTGCGAGTCCGTCGCCGACCTGGCGCGGGCGCACGGCGTCGACATGCCGATCACCGACGGAGTGGTCGAGGTGATCCACAACGGCGTCGCGCCGCAGCGGATGATGCACACGCTGCTCGCTCGGTCGGCCAAGGCAGAACGGGCCTCCTCGTGACCGACGTCGCCCGCGGCGACGACCGCACCGGCGGGACGGCACCGGGCCAGCGCGGGGAGCAGACCCGGGCCGTGCACCTGCCCCCGCAACCCCGGGTCGAGCAGGAATCGCTCGGGCTCGCGGTCTGGCGGACGTCGACGTTCGGGTTCGACACCTCCCAGGAGTACGCCGACGTGCTGGGTGGCCGGACGCCTGGCTACGTGTACACGCGCGACGACAACCCGACCGTCCACGCGTTCGCCGAGGCCGTCGCCGCGCTCGAGCACCCAGCCGGTGAGGACGTGCAGGCGCAGGCGTTCGGGTCCGGCATGGCGGCGATCACCGCGACGCTGCTCGCGTTCACCGGTGCCGGGACGCACGTCGTCGCCCCGGCGGGCTGCTACGGCGGCACCTGGTCGCTGCTCGCCCACACGCTCTCTCGCTTCGGCGTCGAGACCACGTTCGTCGACGGCACCGACCTCGCCGCGTACGCCGCCGCGGTCGAGCGGCCGACCGCGGTGGTCTGGGCGGAGACGCTGGCAAACCCCACGATGGCGGTGGCCGACCTGCCCCGACTGGCCGCGCTCGCCCACGACGCCGGCGCGATCTTCGCCGTCGACTCGACGTTCGCGTCGCCGGCCGTGTGCCAGCCGCTGCGCCACGGCGTGGACCTGGTGATCCACTCCGCGACCAAGTACCTCGGCGGGCACTCCGACGCCACCGGCGGCGTCGTGATCGGCCGGGGCGAGCTGATCGCAGCGGTCCGTCACCTCCGCGTCGAGACCGGCGGGATCCTCGGACCCGACGAGGCGTTCCTGCTGCGTCGCGGGCTCGCCACGCTGCCGCTGCGGATGGCGCGGCACTGCGCCTCGGCGCTGGTCCTCGCCGAGACCATCACCGGCCACCCGGCTGTCGCGCGCGTGGACTACCCCGGCCTGCCCGATCACCCGGGCCATGATCTCGCCGACCAGCTGTTCCTCCGCGGGGACGGGCGGACCCGCTACGGGGGAGTCATCTGGGTCGTGCCGCACGGCGGCCGGGAGGCCGGGATGCGGTTCGCCGAGCTGCTGCGTCTGCCGGTCACCGGCGCCTCGCTGGGCGGGACGCACACCCTCGTCGGCCATGCTGCTTCCACGACGCACCGCCAGCTCGACGACGACGCCCTCGCGGCCGGCGGCATCGACCCGGCGGGAGTCCGGCTCTCGGTCGGGCTCGAGGATGTCGAGGACCTCTCCGCGGACCTTCTCGGCGCGCTGGACGAGCTCGCCGGCTGAGTCGCCTGCGATCAGCGCGGAGCAGCGGGCTGCGTCGGTAGGGTCGACCGCGATGAGCGACGACGAGCCAGACCCGACCCGTCCCGGTGCCCGGCGGCCGCGCGTGGCGGTCGTGTTCGGCGGTCGGAGCGCCGAGCACGCGATCTCGTGCATCACCGCGGCCAGCGTGCTCGCCTCGATCGACCGCAGCGCGTACGACGTGGTCCCGGTCGGCATCACCACCGACGGTCGTTGGGTGCTCGGGGTCGACGACCCGGGCCGGCTCCAGATCACCGACGGTCGGCTGCCGCAGGTCGACCCCTCCGGCGCCGAGGT
>JACCYY010000180.1 GCA_013696235.1 Sporichthyaceae bacterium
GCTCGTACGCGGCGCGCCGGGCCGGGTCCGCCGGCGTCTGGACCCGTCGGGTGTCCGGGTGGCGCTCGCGGGGTGGCCGGCGCGGCGCAGAGCCCGACGGTTCGC
Source organism: Sporichthyaceae bacterium (assembly GCA_013696235.1). Lineage (GTDB taxonomy): Bacteria > Actinomycetota > Actinomycetes > JACCYY01 > JACCYY01 > JACCYY01. The sequence goes on from JACCYY010000180.1 coordinate 106, forward strand.
GAGGCGCAGCCATCAGCCCAGCACCTCCTCGCCCAGGCGTGCCCCGCGCGCCCAGTCGGCAGCCGGCATCGGTCGGCGCCCGGTCGGCTGGACGGTGCCGAGCTCGACCGGGTGGGTCGCCGTACCGACGAGCACCTGCGAGCGCGTCACGGTGATCGTTCCCGGCGGCGCGGTCGGGAGGTCAGGGCGCGGCAGCAGCGGCCCCAGGCCCAGGCGTTGCGCGCGGAACGAGGTCCAGGCCCCCGGCTCCGGCGTCGCCGAGCGCACCAGCCGGTCGACGCGCATCGCTGGTGCGGCCCAGTCCACCCGGACGTCGTCGGCGGTCACCTTGGGGGCGCGCGAGATCCCGTCCGCGGGCTGCGCTCGGCCGGTGACCAGGCCGGCCTCGAGACCGTCGAGGGTCTGGACCAGCAGCTCGGCACCGGCAACCGCGAGCCGGTCGAGCAGGTCACCGCTCGTGTCCCGCGCCCGGATCGGCTCGGTCAGCACACCGAGGACCGGTCCGGCGTCGAGCTCTTCGACGATCGTGAACGTGGTCGCCCCGGTCATGGAGTCACCGGCCCGCAGAGCCGCCTGGACCGGCGCCGCCCCGCGCCAGGCCGGCAGCACGGAGAAGTGCAGGTTGACCCAGCCGTACCGCGGGACCGCGAGCACGGATGCCGGCAGGAGTGCGCCGTACGCGACGACCGGTGCGCAGTCCACGGACAGCTCGTCGAGCCTGGACCGGAAGTCGTCGTCCCCCGGGCGGCGCGGCCGGAGCACCTCGAGGCCCTCGGCAAGCGCGCGCTGCGCCACCGGGCTGGCTGCAGGAGCCCGCCCGCGACCGGCTGGTGCGTCCGGACGCGTCAGCACCGCCACGACCTCGTGGCGTGACTGGAGGAGCCCCACCAGCGACGGCAGGGCCGCGGCCGGGGTGCCGGCGAAGAGCAGGCGCATCGGCGCGACGCTACCGGGGGCGCCGAGCCGCCGGCAGGGCCACGGCGACCACGGTGCCGAGACCCTCGCGGCTGCGCACCCGGATCGTTCCCCCGTGTCGCTCGACCGCCGCCTTGGCGAGGGTCAGCCCGAGCCCGCTCCCCCCCGTGTGCTCGGCCCTGCGGCCCGGGTGAACGGGTCCCAGACGGCAGCCATCTCGTCGGCCGGGATACCCGGCCCGGTGTCGGAGATCTCGACGAGGACCTCGGCACCCCGGTTGGACGCGCGCATCGTGACGGTGGAGTCGGGACGGCTGAACGCGAGCGCGTTCAGGACGATCTTGTGCAGCGCCAGGAACAGGAGGTCGCGTTCACCGAGCGCTGGCGCAGTGGTCGGAGCGTTCGTCTCTCCGTCCGGTCGGACGAGCCGTCGGCCACCGAGCCCGGGCGATGCGGTGACGAGCGCGGCGACGTCGGCGAGCACCGCGTCGACGTCGACCGGCACGGGGTCCGACGGCCCATCCTCCAGGTCGGTGAGCGTGCGCAGCTCCGCGAGCAGCGTGCTCAGGTCGTCGACTTCCGACGCCGCTCTCTTCAGAGCAGTGACGTCCGCCGGTGCGATCACTCCTCGCTCGGCAGCAGCTCGGACGCTCGCGAGCAGGTCCCGTACGGAACCCAGGCGGCCGACCGCCTCCCGGTCGAGCCGGTTCAGCAACGACGGGGATCCGTGCACGGGCCCCGCCTGCGGGTCCGGGAGCGCCGGCCGACCCAGGTGATCGGTCCCGGGCCACGGCTGCCGGAACGTCACGACCAGGGCTGCGGCGACCGCCGTCAGCACCGACCCGGCAACGATGGCTGCGACCGTGGCCGGGCCCCGGACCACGACCTCGCGGTCGGCTTGCCCGATGATCACGACCACCACCGCCCAGCCCAGGCCGGCAGCCCACGGTGCGGCGACGAGCAGCCAACCCCACCAGGGGACCCGACGGCTGGTCACCGCTCGCGCATCCCCGCCGTCATGGCTGGTGCTCGCGCACCTGCCGCTTGAGCCGGCCCAGGATCGCCGCCATCCCGCGCAACCGAAGTGGCGAGATCACCTCTCCGAGCCCCATCGCCAGGTAGAAGTCGTCCGGGACGGCGAGCACCTCGTCGGCGGTGGAGCCGGACAGCCCGGCGGCCAGGATGCCGGCGAACGCGCGCGTTGTCGGCGCCTCCGGCGGGCAGTCGAACCACAGCGTCACGTGCGAATCGTCGGTGACCTCGACCCGGAGGAAGAACGGCGTCTGGCACTCGGGTACGCGCTCGAGCAGCTCAGGGTGGTCGGCGAGGTACGGCGGCAGCGGTGGCACCGCATCGGCGTACTCGAGCAGGAGCTCGAGGACGATGCTCCGCGGGGCCCCCTGGAACGCCTCGACGACCTCTTGCAGGGCGGCCGGAAGCCTCGTCGGGACCGGGCGGTCAGGGCTGGGTGAGGTCATCCCGGTCACCGTAACCGAGCCTGAGGAGAGGCCCGACTGATGAGCGCACCGGTGCTGCGGCGAGGATGGGCTGTCACACCGCACGAGGGCGGCTTCGTGACATCGCCCGGACCTGCTGAGAGGACCGTCATGGCCGTCGCACCCGATCCCGCCGAGGAGCTCCAGGGCTTCGCCCATCCCGAGCGTCTCGTCACCACCGAATGGGTCGCGCAGCACCTCGACGACCCCGGCGTGGTGGTGGTCGAGTCAGACGAGGACGTGCTGCTCTACGAGACCGGCCACATCCCCGGCTCGATCAAGATCGACTGGCACACGGAGCTGAACGACCAGCTGACCCGCGACTACCGCGACGCCGAGGGTTTCGCCGAGCTCATGCAGATCAAGGGCATCGCCCGCGACTCGACGGTGGTGTTCTACGGGGACAACTTCAACTGGTGGGCCGCGTACGCGCTCTGGGTGTTCCGACTGTTCGGCCACGAGGACGTCCGCCTGCTCAACGGCGGTCGCCAGGCCTGGATCGACGAGGACCGTGAGCTGACCCGCGACGTCCCGGAACGTGATCGCGCGGAGTACCCCCTCGTCGAGCGCGACGACGCGACGATCCGGGCCTTCCGCTCGGACGTGGTCGAGCACCTCGCCGCCGACGGCCGCCTGGTCGATGTCCGCTCACCGGAGGAGTACCGCGGGGAGCTCCTGCACATGGCGAACTACCCGCAGGAGGGCGCGCTGCGCGGCGGCCATATCCCGGGCGCGGACAGCGTTCCGTGGAAGCGCGCGGCCAACGAGGACGGGACGTTCCGCTCGGTGGAGGAGCTGCGCGCGATCTACGCCGACGAGGTCGGTCTCACGCCGCAGGACGACGTGGTGGTCTACTGCCGGATCGGCGAGCGCTCGAGCCACACCTGGTTCGTCCTGCAGCAGCTCCTCGGCTACGAGAAGGTCCGCAACTACGACGGCTCCTGGACCGAGTGGGGAAACCTCGT
>JACCYY010000221.1 GCA_013696235.1 Sporichthyaceae bacterium
GGCGCAGGCCGAGCCGGTGATGCCGACTCGGACCGGTGTGCGCACTCCAGCGCTTGCCGCGGACGGCGAGCGGAGGGGGCGTGCGAAGTCGACCCGACGAGCGGGTCGCTGGGTGGAGTCTACGCCGACCGCACGGGGTGCCACCAACCCGGCGACCGAGGCTGGCGGCGAGATGCCGCGAACCATCCACAGCGGGCGCCGCCGGCCAGCTGTCCACAGCTCGTCGCCGACGGCCCCGAGCGCGCCGAGCACCGGGCACCGTTCGTCGATGACCAGCAACCAGGCGGCCCGTCGCCACGGGCCGCTCCTCGTCCGCTCTGCCCGGGCCGTCGTCCTCGCCGTTGTCGCCGTCGTCGGCGTGGTCGTCGGTCTCGGCGAGGTGCCGGCGGCAGGCTCGGCCACGTCGGGTTGGCTGCCGCCGCTCGAGCCGCTCGTCGTCGTCCACGGGTTCGACCCGCCCGCCGGTCCGTACGCGCCCGGCCACCGGGGAGTCGACCTGGCCGCCGGCGTGGGTCAGCCGGTCGGGTCCGCTGCGGACGGCGTCGTGTCGTACGCCGGCCGGATCGCCGGCGTCGGGGTGGTCGCCGTCGTGCACGGACGGATCCGGACCACCTACCAGCCGTTGGAGGTGACGACGACGCGCGGGGCGACGGTCGCCGCCGGTGACGAGATCGGTCGGCTCGACCAGGCGGGAAGCCACTGTGCGCCCGACCCGTGCCTGCACTGGGGGGCGATCATCGGCGACACCTATGTCGACCCGCTGCACCTGCTGAAACCCGGCCCGTCCCGGCTGCTGCCCTACTGGGACGTCGCCGCACGGCCGGCTGCACCCGCCGTCCCCGACGCCGCCGCCGGCCCGGCGATCGCCGAGACGTTCACGCGCTTGCGCGGCGCGGACGCCGCGCCGGTGAACGAGGCTGCCGACGCAGCCCATCGAGCGGGGCCTGCCCTGGAGAGCAGGCCGCTGCCGGCCGGGCTCGCGCTCGCCATCGCTGCGCTCGGCGCGATGCTCGCCGGCGGCGTGTTCGTCGCGGTGAGGCGGTGGGTTCGGTAGCCGGCGGGCCCGAAGGTCAGGCCGAGACATCAGCCCGAGAGGTCACGCCCTGGGGTGGGCCTGGTCGAACGAGCGCCGCAGCCGTTCCACCGACACGTGGGTGTAGAGCTGCGTTGTCGACAGCGACGAGTGCCCGAGGATCTCCTGCACGCTCCGGAGGTCGGCCCCGCCTTCCACGAGATGAGTGGCCGCGCTGTGCCGCAGCCCGTGCGGGCCGAGATCCGGTGCGCCGGGCACGTCGGCGAGCCGCTGGTGCACCACCGTCCGGACGGCGCGCTGGTCGAGCCGGCCGCCACGTGCGCCGAGCAGGAGCGCAGGTCCTGAGTCGGCCCGAGCCAGCGTTGCGCGTCCGCGCTCGACCCAGGCGGCCACGGCTCGCGCAGCCGGGGCCCCGAAGGGAACCATCCGTTCGCGGCCGCCTTTTCCGACCACGCGGACGACCCGCCGGCCGAGGTCCACGTCGTCGACGTCGAGCCCGACCAGCTCACCGACCCGGATGCCGGTCGCGTACAGCAACTCGATCAGTGCGCAGTCGCGCAGGCCGGTCGGGTCGTCCGTGGCCCCCCCGATCCCGACCACCTCCATCAGCCGAGCCGCCTCGTCCTGGCGCAACACCTCGGGGATCACCCGGTACGCCTTCGGGCTGCCCAATCGCGCCCCGACGTCCTGGTCCAGCCATCCACGTCGGTGCGCCCACCGGGTGAACGACCTGGCTCCTGCGGCCCGCCGCGCGATGCTCGTGCGCGCCCGTCCGCGCGAGCCCTGACCCGCCAGCCAGCTCCGGAGCAACGCGAGGTCCACGCCGTCCAGGTCGTGGACCCCCAGCCGAGCGGCATGCTCGGCCAGGTGCCGGAGGTCGCCGACGTAGGCCCGGACGGTGTTCGCGGACAGCCCACGCTCGTGCCGCAGATGCCGATCGAAGTCTTCGATCGCCGCTTCGAGGCTGCGCGGCGCGTGCTCGTCGACGGCGGTCATGCCCCTACGGTGTGCCACCCGGTGCCCGGGGGCAAGCACCGGGTCAACCGCGCCGCGGGACCCGCCGCCAGCCGGCCTCCGCCCGTTCGACCCACCGGTCGGCGGCGAGCAGTCCGAGCGCGCCGATCGCGGCGTCCACGCTCAGCCCGGCTGCGACCGCCAGCTGCCCGGCTTCGCGGGCGGCCCGAGCAGGCAGCGCCTCCAGCAGGGCGACTGCGTCGGCCGGCAGGTGGTCCCGGGGGCGCTCCTCGCCGCGCCGCATCGCCTGCGTGCCGACGCCGACGGGTGACACGAGCTCGAGCACGTCGGCGGCGTCGGTCACCAGCGACGCTCCTCGGTCGATGACCGCGCGGTGCGGGCCGGCGGACATCGCCGACGTCACCGGTCCCGGTACTGCCATCACGTGCGTGGACAGCTGCGTTGCCCAGTGCGCGGTGTTGAGCGCGCCACTGCGAAGTGCCGCCTCGACCACCACGACGCCCGCGCTCATCGCGGCGATGATCCGGTTGCGGGTGAGGAACCGCGCCCGCGACGGGTGGCGACCCGGCGGAGCCTCGCTGACCACCGCTCCCTGCGCCGCGATCCGCTCGAGCAGAGCCTCGTGCCCGACCGGGTACGCGCGGTCTACCCCGCTCGCCAGCACCGCCACGGTGGTCCCGCCGGCGGCGAGCGCCGCCCGGTGCGCCGCGCCGTCGATCCCGTACGCCGCGCCCGAGACGACGACCACGCCACGCTCGGCCAGCTCGTAGGCGATCGAGGACGCGACGTCGCAGCCGTACGTCGTGGCGGCGCGGGCGCCGACCACGGCAACCACGACCCGCGGCTGCGCGTCAGCGAGCCGATGGGTGCCACGAACCCACAGTGCCAGCGGCGGTGCGGACACCGCGCCGGCAAGCCCACCGAGCAGGTCGAGCCCCGCCGGCCATTCCGCATCGGTGGGGACGACCAGCCGAGCACCAGCCCGGACTGTGAGCTCGTGCAGGGCCACCGGGTCGGCGAGGCCGATCCTGGCCCGGTAGCGCAGCGCGGCCGGCACCGAGTCCGCCGCGTGCCCGGTTCGCAGCGCCGCGAGCGCCCGAGCTCCGCCCACCCGCGCCACCAGCTCATGCAGCGCACGGTCACCGGGCTCGGCGACCGTCGCGAGGACGGCGCGGGCCCACCTGTCCTCCTCCCGCCCCTGGTCGTCCGGGTCGGGCTCCTTCGGGTCGAGGTCGTCCGGTTCGAGGACCTCCGGCTCGAGGTGGTCCGGCTCGAGGTCGTCAGGGCGGGTCACGCGGCTACCATCGACGCACCTCGCAGGCCGAGCGCGATGTGCATCTCCGTCAGCGTCGGGCGGTCGACGCCGCGCAGGTCGGCAACCGACCAGGCGACCCGGATCGAGCGATCGGCCCCTCGGCCGGTGAGTGCACCGCGGCGCAGCTGTTCCTCGACCAGCGCGAGCGCCGCCACGTCTGGTGGGAACTCCTTGCGCAGCAACGGTCCCGGGATGTCGCCGTTGCACGTCCACGGCGTCCCGGCGAAACGGCGCCGCTGCCGGTCGCGCGCTTCGGTCACCCGGGCCCGGACAGCCGCCGAACCCTCCGGTACGTCCGTCGCGAGCGCAGCCCGGGACGGTGCGACCACTGCTTGCCGGATGTCGACCCGGTCAAGGACTGGTCCGGACAGCCGGGAGGCGTAACGGCGCCGCTGCATCGGCGTGCAGCGGCAGTCCGCGCCTCCGCCCGTGCCCAGTCCGCACGGGCACGGGTTCGCCGTCAGCACGAGCTGGAATCGAGCCGGGAACCGGATCGACGCGCCGGCTCGAGCCACCACGATCGACCCCCGCTCCATGGGTTGACGCAGTCCCT
>JACCYY010000193.1 GCA_013696235.1 Sporichthyaceae bacterium
GTGTCGGCGTGCTCCAGGGAGACGATCGTGGCGGCGTTGCGGCGTGGTGCCGCGACGTCGAACGCGATCTCCTCGTGCCGCTCGAGCGAGAAGCCGCAGTCCACCACGGTGATCATCACGAGCGACCGGGCGAGCGACCAGACCTGGTCGAGCGCAGCGGGGCGCAGCTCCGGCCAGCGATCGGCACGTGGGAGCCCGGTGAGCACTCGGAGCTCCTCCCCCACCTGACGGGCGTGCCGGGCGAGGCCGGCGACCTCGAGCGTGCCCTGGTTCGCCGCCCGGGCGGCCGCGGCGAGTCCTGGCGCCTCGTCGAGCAGGCCGAGCGTCTGTGCCACCGACGCGCCGTACGTGTCGGCGTCGGCCAGCATGGTCGACGTCCCAGCTGCGGCGACCTCGGCCGCGACGTTCACCGCAAGCGTCGTACGGCCGGAACCGGCCGCCCCCCAGACCGCGACGACCCGGCCGGGCTCGACCTGGGCCGGTTGCGACGCGGACGCCGCGAGGTCGCCGAGATCGACCCGCGAATCCGCGGAGTGCGGAACCGCTTCGGCGACCGCTGCCCTGAGGGCGGCCACGACGTCGGCGACCGGTGCGGTGGCCGCGAGAACGGTCTGGACCCCGATCGAGGCCAGGCGACGCGCGGTCCCCGCGTCGTCGGCAGGGTCGAGCAGACCTACCACGGCGACGTCCTCCCGGCGCAGCCGCGCGATCGTGTCCCGGTCCAGCCGGTGGAGGGAGTCCGCGACCAGTGCAGCCCGGGCGAGCCCGGCGCCGGCTGTGGCGAGGAGATCGGCAAGGTCGACGCATCGGCGGACCACGGTGACCTCCGGCCGATCCGCGAGCCGTCCGAGCAGGTCTGGCTCCCAGTCCGCACCGCCGGTCGCCAAGACGATCGGCACCGGACCCGACCCGATCATGATCCGCCGATCAGTTCGCCGTTCATGACGCGCCTGGTGCTGAGCTGCCCGGCACCCGCACGAGCTGGATGCTGCCCCGGCTGACCGCCTCGACGACCGCGGGTACGTCGTCGGTGTCGACCTCGAGCACGACGCCGATGCTCGAGCCGCTCGCCCCGAAACCGGCCAGCTCGCCGCTCACCTCCGACACTGCCGCGGCACCGAGCACGAGCACCGGTTGCGCAGCGCTGGCGACCGCCCCGGGCGCGACAGCCGGGACCACGTACACGTCGACGCGGTGGCCGCGTGCGAGCCCGCTCGGGTAGTGGTGCTGGCTGACCGGCATCGACACCAGCCGCTGGTCCTCGGCAGCCGCGGCGTCGTCCAGAGCGGCTGCCGGGACGAGCTCGCCTGCGGCCACGTCCCGGACCAGCACGTATCCGGCCGGGGGTGCCCCGCTCGCGTCGACGTACGAGCCGACCGTGCCCGGCATGCGGACGCTGCGGGGCTCGAGGTCGTCGGGCTGCAAGGTGCTGCCGGCGAGGAGATCACGGCTCGCGGCCCAGACGAGATCGCCGTCCTCCGCGTCACCGACCACCTTCACGCCCAGCGCGACGGAGACGAGCACCACGAGCAGTCCGCCGAGGAGCCGCGGATCGAGCCAGCGCGGTCTCGCGAGCCGCCGGGCCGGTGGCGATGGCTCGACAGACGTTCCAGACATGCAGACCTCCCGCAGGTCGCATCTGGCGGGCTCCCGCGCGCCTCGGCGGCCGGTGGCGTCGTGCGCACCGATCTCCGCGGCTCGCTGGAGCGCGCGTCTCGTCCCCCAGTCCGCTTTGTACCAGCAGTCGGTCGGACCCGCCACCCCCGCCTGTGGACGACGCCGATCGGCGGCGTGTCCCGTGGAAGACTGCGAGCGTTCGGGCCGCCCTGCGCGGCCAGCCCAGAAGGCCCGCCCAGAACGCCGGCCGACGCGAGAGACGGAGCCGAACGATGGACGTGGCACCGCGTTTCCTGCAGCTCTCCGACGTCGCTGAGATCCTGAACGTCTCCGGCCACCAGGCCTACCAGCTGGTGAAGCGCGGCGAGCTGCTCGGTATCCAGATCGGCGGGCGCGGGCAGTGGCGGGTCGAGCGCAGCGCGCTGGAGACCTACATCAAGGAGCGCTACCAGGACGCGCGCCGTCAGGTCGAGGAAGACTCCACTGTCCGCGCCGACGCCACGCCCGCGGGCGGCGAGCTCGACTGAGCCGACCACCGCTCGCGGGGTCAGTGCTCGCGGACGACGGCGAGCGCGGCCAGAGGCACGCAGCGACGGGCGCGTGCACCGGACGGATCGGCGAACCCTGGTTCGTCGTGGCGCCGCTCGGACAGCTCGAGCAGGTCCGCGCCGACGACCTCGATGGTGCCGGTGCGCGAGCCCCCGTCCATGAGCATGATCGTCACGACCGTACGGTCGCGAGCCAGGCCGCGCAGGACCGCGCCGAGCGAGAACCGGGCCGCAACCGCGCCCGTGGACGCTCGAGTCGCTGACGAAGGCGCCAAACCGGTCAGCTCGAGCAGCGCCGCCGTCCGAACCAGGCGGTCGGCACCGTCCGCCGGGCGGACCAGGAGCCAGTCGACCCCGACCGCGCGGATCTCGCCGCTGAGCTGTCCGATGCCGGTCACGCGGGCATCGACGGACCTTCCGACCGAGCCGCGCAACCGGTCGACGAGGCGCAACCGGGCGCGCTCCGAGCGGGTGCGGTCGGCGATCTCAGACTCGAGCTCGGCCGCCTCGGCCGCCTCGAGCTCGGCCTCCAGGTCGGCGAACA
>JACCYY010000194.1 GCA_013696235.1 Sporichthyaceae bacterium
AGGCCGCGCTCGAGGCGGTCCGCGCGCTCTCCGACAGCCCGCTCGTGGTGGTGAGCGACTCGACGTACGTCGTGAACTGCTTCCGTGACGGGTGGTGGCGCGGCTGGCTCGCCCGTGGGTGGCGGACCTCGGCGAAGCAGCCGGTCGCCAACCGCGATCTCTGGGAGCCGCTGATCGAGGTCGTCGAGCGTCGCCGCGACGTGACCTTCCGCTGGGTGAAGGGCCACTCCGGCGACGCGATGAACGACCTGGTCGACCGCCTCGCGGTCCTGGAGACCGACGCGCAGCTGCGCGGTTCGGGGTAGCGGGCGAGATCGGTCGACTCCGATCGCACCAGTGGAACAACCTGCAAGGGACGACCGTTTCAGCTGGTGTCGCGCCGGTTGGAGACCCCGGGCCCCACCCCATAGCCGCCATGAGCGGCCACGCGCCGAGAGGCGTCCCGCCGGCGCGACACCAACGTCGGAGCAGCCGTCCGGCACGATGAGCGGCATGGACCTCCCGTCGCTGCTCGCCCGCGGGCGCACCGCGCACGTGTTCGCGCTCGACGATGCTCGGGTGCTGCGGCGGTACGACGGCGACGAGGACGCGACCGCCGAGGCAGACGTCATGGCGTACCTGTTCACGCACGGCTATCCGGTGCCGAAGGTCGAGTCTGCCAGCGGGCCGGACATCGTGATGGAACGCATCGACGGTCCGACAATGCTCGAGCTCCTTCTCGACGGCCGCCTGGAGCCGGCGGCCGCGGGCGTCACCCTCGGCGAGCTGCACACCCGCCTGCACGCGATCCCACCGGGACCCGGCTGCCCACCAGCTGAGCGGATGCTCCACCTCGACCTGCACCCCGGCAACGTGATGGTCGGCTCACGCGGACCGATGGTGATCGACTGGTGCAACGCCCGGAACGGTCTGCCGGACCTCGACATCGCGGTCTCCGCTCTCATCCTTGCCGAGGTCATCGCCGGCGGTCACCTGCCCGAGGCTGGCGCACACGAGATGCTGGTCCGCCTGCTCGCAACGGCTGGCGGCCGACCTGAGGACCAGCTCGATGAAGCGGTCCGGATGAGAGCTGCCGATCCCCATCTCGAACCGGGCGAGATCGCGCTGCACGACCGAGCCGCCTTGATCGTGAGAGCCGCGCTGCTCTGAGCCGGCGGCCGTCAGCGATCGAGGAAGTCGATCAGAGCGGTCGCGACCTCCTCCGGCGCTTCCTCGGCCAGGTAGTGGCCGGCGTCCACCGCGTGGCCGGTCACGTCGTCCGCCCAGCCGCGCCAGGTGTCGAGCACGTCGAACCACTCGCCGAGCTCGTCGCGGCCGGACCACAGGGCAAGCACCGGGCACTGGACCCGCCGGCCGGCAGCACGGTCGCCCTCGTCGATCTCGTCGTCGATCCCGGCTCCGGCCCGGTAGTCCTCGCACATCGCGTGGACGGTCTCCGGGTTCGCGACACAGCGCTCGTAGTCGGCCAGCGCAGCCGGGTCGAACCGCTCCCGGCGCTCGGTAAAGTAGTAGGCAGACGGCGCAGGGGTGATCACCCGCTCCGGCAGACCGTTCGGCATCGCCAGGAAGTACCAGTGGTACTCGATCAGCCCGAACCGCTTGCCCGACCGCTCGGCGAAGCGCCACATGTCGGCGGTCGGCACGATGTCGAGCACTGCCAGGCGCTCGACCCGTTCCGGGTGGTCGAGCGCGAGCCGGTACGAGACCCGACCTCCGCGATCATGACCGACCACCCCGTACGAGTCGTGCCCCAGCTGCTCCATCAGTCCGACAAGGTCCCGGGCCATGGCTCGCTTCGAGTACGGCGCGTGGTCCTGGGTCGTGGGCGGCTTGCTCGACTCGCCGTACCCCCGCAGGTCGGGCAGGACGAGCGTGAACCGCTCCGCGAGCACCGGCGCGACCCGGTGCCACATCACGTGGGTCTGAGGGTGCCCGTGCAGCAGCAGCAGCGGCGGTCCGCTGCCACCCGTGCGCACGCGGAGCGTCACGTCGCCGACGTCGACGTGCTCCAGCCTGAACCCCTCGAACATGGTCATCAACCGGTCGCTCAGGCCGCTGCGACGAGGTGGGCGAGAACCGAGGTGAAGAACGCCAAGCCGTCAGTGCCGGGGCCGGTCAACGGGTCGATCGCGTGCTCGGGGTGCGGCATGAGGCCGACCACGTTGCCGGCTGCGCTCGCGATCCCGGCGATGTCGCGGTACGACCCGTTCGGGTTGTCGCCGACGTAGCGGGCAACGACCCGGTCCTCGCCCTCCAGCTCGTCGAGCGTGCGCTGGTCTGCGACGAAACCGCCCTCTCCGTTCTTCAGCGGCACGACGATCTCCTGGCCGACGGTGTACGACGAGGTCCAGGCCGTCGACGAGCTCTCGACGCGCAGACGCTGGTCGCGGCAGACGAACTTGCGCTGATCGTTGCGGATCAGTGCCCCTGGCAGCAGGTGCGCCTCGCACAGCACCTGGAAACCGTTGCAGATGCCGAGCACCGGCATGCCCGTGCGGGCGCGATCGACGACAGTGGTCATGATCGGCGCGAACCGCGAGATCGCGCCGCAGCGCAGGTAGTCCCCGTACGAGAACCCGCCCGGCAAGATCACCGCGTCCACACCGCCGAGGTCGGTGTCGCCGTGCCAGAGCGGGACGGCCTCGCCACCGGCGAACCGGACCGCCCGAAGCGCGTCCACGTCGTCGAGCGAGCCCGGAAACGTCACGACGCCGAGGCGCACCGACACGCCCTCCTCGTAGGTCTGGGTGGATCGCCAGCCTAACGACCCGGCCGTGCGGTCATGGCGCGGGACCGAGCCGGCGGTCCGCGGGCTACTCGGAAAGGATCGTTCCCGGCTCGAGCTACCCCGCCATGGGCGGGCGGGCCGAGCCGTACGCGACAAAGGCCGGGTTGTCGTGGCCGACCTTGCCGTAGCGCAGCGGATCGCCATCGACGGTGCACACGACGCCGCCCGCGGCCAGCACCACGGCATGGCCGGCGGCGGTGTCCCACTCCATCGTGCGGCCCATGCGCGGGTAGAGGTCGGCAGCACCCTCGGCGACGCGGCAGAACTTCAGCGAGCTGCCGGCTGACACCCGCTCCCGGACGGCGATGTCGGCAAGGAACCGTTCGGTGTCCTCGTCGCTGTGGCTGCGGCTGGTCAGCACGTCGAAACCGTCGTCAGGCACCGGCCGTACGGCGATCTGCGTCACCCCGTCGGCGTCGCGTCGCTCGGCGAGGCCGGGCGAGCCGACATACGTGACGTCGAGAGCCGGGAGGTGGACGACACCGAGGACCGGCACGCCGTCGTCGACGAGGGCGATGTTCACGGTGAACTCGCCGTTTCGCGAGATGAACTCCTTGGTGCCGTCCAGCGGGTCGACCAGCCAGAACGGTCCGCCCGAGACGTCGGGCACGTGACCGGCGGACACGGCCTCCTCGGCCAGGACCGGCACGCCCGGCGCGATCTCGGCCAGCCCCGCCAGGATCACCGCTTCGGCCCGGGTGTCGGCCTCGGTCACCGGCGAGCCGTCGACCTTGCGCGCGGCGTCGGCCTCGCCGCTGCCGTACACGTCGAGGATCTCCTCGCCGGCTCGGACGGCGAGCTCGACGAGCTCGTCGACCCTCGCCACCATCGCGCTCACCACGTTGGTCGTCGTCACGCGCTCTCCTCCGCCCGGACCGCGAAGTCCTCGATCACCGGGTTGGCGAGGAGCATCGACGCCATCTCTCGTACGCGGTCGAGCGCAGCGCCGTCGACCTCGCCGCCCAGCTCGATCTCGAACCGCTTGCCCTGGCGCACATCGGCCACCTCGAACCCGAGCCGGCCCAGCGCCCCGCGAACGGCGACCCCCTGCGGGTCGAGGATCTCGGGCTTGGGCATGACCTCGACGACGACGCGCGGCACGCAGGACTCCTCGGGCGGATCGGACGGTGCGCGCCAGCCTAACGACGCGCGGTGCTAGCGAGGCTCAGCGCCCTGGCGACATGACGGTGAGGCCGTGCTCCCTGGCCGCAGCAACCATTCGGAGGTCGTACGGGATCAATCCGTCGAGCCGATGGGGCGCCGGCCGGCCGTCGATGGCGCTTCAGTCGAAGGTGATCCCGGTGATCCGCTCGTACGCCTCGACATATCGGGTGCGGGTGCGCTCGACGATCTCGGCCGGCAGCGGCGGCGGGGGCTCGCCGGTGGTGCGGTCCCAGCCGGCCTCGGGTGAGATCAGCCAGTCCCGGACGTACTGCTTGTCGAACGACTCCTGCCCCCGTCCGGGCTGCCAGCCGACGACCGGCCAGAACCGTGACGAGTCGGGGGTGAGCACCTCGTCTGCGAGCACGAGGGTGCCGTCCGGTCGAGTGCCGATCTCGATCTTAGTGTCGGCCAGGATGATCCCGCGATCGCGCGCGATCTCCTCCCCGCGCCCGTACACCTGCAGCGTGAGCTCCCGCAGCGTGGCAGCGACCTCCGAGCCCACGGCCACGACCACCTCGTCGAACGACACGTTCTGGTCGTGCGAGCCCTGCTCCGCCTTGGTCGCGGGGGTGAAGATCGGCTCCGCCAGGCGCGACCCGTCCTCGAGCCCGGCCGGCAGCTCGACACCGCAGATCGCCCCGTCGCGCCGGTAGTCGGTGAGCCCCGACCCGGCCAGGTAGCCGCGCGCGACGCACTCGACGGGGACCATCGCGAGCCGCTCGCACACCATCGCCCGACCCGCGAACTCCGCCGGCACGTCAGTGGAGATCACGTGGTTGGGCATGAGGTCGACCAGCTGGTCGAACCACCACAGCGACATCGCCGTCAGGATCCGGCCCTTGTCGGGGATCGGGGTCGGCAGGACGACGTCGTACGCGGAGATCCGGTCGCTGGCCACGAGCAGCAGCCGGCCGTCGGGCAGGTCGTAGAGATCACGGACCTTGCCGCTGTAGACGGGACGCATGGGTCAGGTCCGAGGTCAGGACGCGCGGTGACGAACCGGCCCGGCGTCCTAGGGCTTCTGCGCCTGTCGCCGCTGCCACCACGCGTACGCCCGCTGCCCGAGCCACACCAGCACCATCCGACCGATCCAACGCCTCACCAGATCTCCTCCGGGTTGTAGGCGGCGGCCTCGGGATGGGCCGCCGTGATCACGCCCACTCGCGCGACGATCATGTCGACCTGACGAGCCGCCGCGCCAGTAAACGCGGCCCGATCCGCGAGCAGCGCGTCGATCTCCGCGCGGGTCAGCCGCAGGCGCTCGTCCCCGGCCAGCCGGTCGAGCAGGTCGTTCCCGTCGGCACCCTTCTCCCGCATCGCCAAAGCGGCCGCGACGGCGTGTCCCTTGATCGTCTCGTGCGCGACCTCCCGACCGACCCCCTTGCCCACCGCGGCGACGAGCACGCGGGTGGTGGCGAGGAACGGCAGGTACCGGTCGAGCTCACGCTCGATCACCGCCGGGTACGGGCCGAGCTCGTCGAGCACCGTGAGGAAGGTCTGGAACAGCCCGTCCGCGGCGAAGAACGCATCAGGCAGGGCGACCCGGCGCACGACCGAGCAGGCGACGTCGCCCTCGTTCCACTGCGCACCGGCGAGCTCGGCGACCATCGTGAGATGCCCGCGCAGCACGACGGCCAGGCCGTTCACCCGCTCGCACGAGCGGGTGTTCATCTTGTGCGGCATGGCCGACGACCCGACCTGGCCCGCCCGGAAGCCCTCGGTCACCAGCTCGTGCCCGGCCATGAGCCGGAGCGTCGTGGCGAGGCTGGACGGCGCCGACGCGGCCTGCACGAGCGCTGCGACGACATCGAGGTCGAGCGAGCGCGGGTAGACCTGTCCGACGCTGGTGAGCGTCCGCTCGAAGCCGAGGTGCCCGGCCACCTCTGCCTCGAGCCGGGCCAGCCGTTCCTCGTCGCCGCCGAGCAGGTCGAGCTGGTCCTGGGCGGTGCCGACCGGACCCTTGATCCCGCGCAGCGGGTACCGCTCGAGCAGTTGGTCGAGCCGCTCGTACGCGACGAGCAGCTCGTCGGCCGCACTGGCGAAGCGCTTGCCCAGCGTCGTCGCCTGCGCCGCGACGTTGTGGCTGCGCCCGGTGA
>JACCYY010000319.1 GCA_013696235.1 Sporichthyaceae bacterium
CTGGGCATCGCATTCCTCGGCAGCATCGGGGTAGCGCTCTACCGCAGCCGGGTCGCCGACCAGCTTCCGGCCGGCGTGCCGCCCGAGGCGGCCGCCGCGGCGAACGACACCCTCGGTGCGGCCGTCGCAGCGACGTCGGAGCTCTCCGACGGTGCCGCCGCCACTCTGCTCGACGTCACCCGCGACGCGTTCGTCGCGGGGATGCAGACCAGCGCCTGGATCGCCGCGGCTCTCGCCGCAGGAGTTGCCGTCGCTGCCCTGGTCGGGCTCCGCCAGCACGGGGCCGCGTCAGGCGTCGATCAGGACGACGACGACGAGGCCTCCGCCAAGCCGACCGACTCGTCCGGGCGCGAGGCGGTCGCCCGCTGAGGCACCACCAGATCAGCGGAACCGCCTCGCTCGACGGTACAGCTCAACGCGTACCGGCTCAACGACCACGGGCTCCACGGCTAGAGGGCAGTCCGGCTGAACTCGCAGCCCCTGCGTTCCTCGAGGCGTTGGAAGCAGAGGTCACCTGCGACGTGGGAGCCAGCGAAGACGAGTCCTCGCCGGTGCCGCCAAGCACCCGGTCAAGACCCCCGCCAGCGAAGATCCGGTTGTCCCCACCCGAGTCGGCGATGAAGTCGTCGCCGCTGCGCCCGTTGATGACGTCGTCGTCCTCGCTGCCGTCGATCACAAGGGAGGGTCGTGCCGAAACGGGGATCCGATAGCGCGCGACTCGCCGAAACGGCGAATCGGTCGCGGCAAGCGCGCACGCTCCGTATAGTGACCCCGTACAACGCGCGAGGCCGGCATGCAGCCGGACCGCGCGTCGTTGTTCGGATGTTGGGGGACATTCACATGTGGGACGAAGTATGGGGTGCGCGCGCTCACTGCCGCTCCTCGAACCCGGACGCGATGTTCGTCCAGGGCGCGGCACAGCACGAGGCGAAGCGGGTGTGCTTCGGCTGCCCGGTCCGTACCGAGTGCCTGGCGGCCGCGTTGGACGACCAGATCGAGTTCGGTGTCTGGGGCGGCAAGACCGAGCGTGAACGGCGGGCACTGCTCCGTCGGCGCTCGAACGTGGTGTCATGGCGCGCGCTGCTCGAGACCGCGCGCGAAGAGCACGCGGCGGTGGCCGCGCGGAGCAGTGGCGAACTGGTTGGCCAGGCTGGTTGACGCGTGACGCGGACGTTCATCGGCTGAACCGGGAACGACTGGGGACACGCGAGCGCTCGCGGACGGGTCTGATATCGGCTCGAGCGGTGTAGGTGTGGGTCTCGGTCGCCTTGACCGTCGCCCAGACCTCCGTGCCCGGGATGAGGCAGACCAGCGCCTGGATCGCCGCGGTCATGGCCGCCGTCATCGCGGCGGTCGCCTTGCGCACCCTTCGACAGCACAAGCCGAGGCCACCGGCCAGGACGACGGCGGGACTGCGGCCATCGAGTCCGCGGCGCCCTGCTCACCCGAGATCGAGACGGCCATGCGCTAGGAGGCGGGCCAACCGCTTGGCGGTGGGTCACCGCTGAGAACCCGGGCGAGGTCCTGAGCTCGCTGCCGGAGCTCGTCGCGCATCGCTTCGTCGAAGCCGCCGTTGTCCAGATCCCAACGGACGGTGGTGCCCGCCACGCTGCCTGGCGGGCAGTCGATGGTCACGACGAGCGCGGGATCTCGTACGGCGGACACCGGCCGCGGCGCTGCACCGTCGAGCAGGTGAGCGACCGGGGTGCCAGCGAGGAGCCCCGGAGCGTGCCGGCTGACGGCGGTCTGTGGCACGACCCCGGCGGTCGTCGCCCGCCAGCCGCCGGATGCGCAGCCGTCGAACCAGGCGGCGGCAACCCGGCTCTTTCCCGCGCCGTGCGGGCACACGAAGAGCACGGTGTGCTGAGCCATCGGTCACTCCTGACGATCTGGCGGGCGGGTCGATCGGGCCTGCGGGTCGTCACCCGCCGAGCCGACGCTAGCATCGAGGGTGCAACCGTGGTTACATTCTCGAATGGCAACCGTGGAGACCCCGAGACCGCCGGGGGAGTGGGTCCTGCTGAGCTACCACCTTCCCCGCGAGCCGTCCACGCCACGGATCAGCCTCTGGCGACGGCTCAAGCGGCTCGGCGTCGCCCAGCTTTCCGACGGCCTGGTGGCCCTGCCGGCCGATGCCCGGACCACCGAGCAGCTGGAGTGGGTGGCCGAGGAAGTGCTCGAGGCGGGCGGGACCGCGGGCGTCTGGCTCGCCCGCGCCACCACCACGGCCCAGGAGCACGCCCTGGCTGCGGGCATGGCCGAGGCCCGGGCGGCGGAGTACCTCGAGCTGACGACCGCGGCATCCGCCGCATCCTCGGTGGAGGACGTCGCGCGCGGCCGCACCCTCCAGCGGTTGCGCGGGCAGTGGCGCGAGATCACCCGCCGTGACTTCTTCCCACCACCGGAGCGGGACGAGGCCTGGGCGGCGCTTCGAGTCCTGGGTGACGTGACCGAGCCCGCCGACGGCCGACCCACCCGCGGGCCGGGTCCGGACCAGCCGATCCTCGCCAGCGGGAGGCGGCGGTGATCTGGGCGACTCGGACTGGCGTCCACATCGACCGAGCCGGTTGCGCCTGGTTGATCCGCCGGTTCGTCGACCCGGACGCAGAGTTCGTGTTCGTCGCCGACCTCGCGCACGTTCCGAACGGCGTCACCCCGTACGACATGCGTGGCGCCGAGCTAAGCCACCAGGGCGGGGACTGCAGCTTCGAGACGATCCTGCGTCGACACGAACTCGTTGATCCCGTGCTGTGGCGGATCGCGCAGATCGTGCACGAGGCCGATCTCGACGACGCGCGGTTCGACGCTCCGGAGGCCGCCGGTCTCGATGTCGTGGTGCGCGGCCTCTCGCTGACCTGCGACGACGAGATCATCCTGGCAGTCACCGGGCCGATATTCGACGGGCTGTACGAGTTCTTCCGCCGCAGCCTGCTGCTCGGTCGCGAGCCGGCGTGACCCGGACCAGGCCGCACCCACGATGAGCACGCTGCCAGCAGCCCGGGACGTGATCCCGTTCCGTGAGGCGGTCAAGGCCTGGTTCGCCATCTCCCTGCAGACGTTCGGAGGGCCCGCGGGGCAGATCGCCGTCATGCAGCGGACGCTTGTCGACGAGAAGCGTTGGATCGGTCAGCAGAGGTTCGTGCACGCGCTCAACTACTGCATGCTGCTCCCCGGTCCAGAGGCGCAGCAGCTGGCCGTCTACACCGGCTGGTTGCTCAACGGCACGCGCGGCGGCATCGTCGCCGGCACGCTGTTCGTGCTGCCCGGCATGCTCGCACTGCTCGCCCTCGCCGCGATCTACGTGGCGTTCGGCACGACGACCGCGGTCGCCGCCCTGTTCACCGGGCTCGCACCGGCGGTCTTGGCGATCGTCGCGCAAGCCGTCGTGCGGGTCGGCCGGCGCGCGCTCGCGCGCCCGGCACTGGTCGCGCTCGCCGTCGCCGCGTTCGTCGCGCTCAGCGCCTTCGCCGTCCCGTTCCCGGTGGTGATCGTCGCGGCGGGACTGGTCGGCTGGGGGCTCGGCCGGTTCGCACCGCTTGCGGTTCGCGGCGTAACCCGGCCCGGACACTCCGACCAACCACCGCCGCTGGTCCCGGACGACGCACTCCACGTCCAGCGATCGAGCGGCGCCCGGACGGTCCGGGTCCTGGTGCTCGGTCTCGCGGTCTGGCTCGTGCCGCTCGCCGTCGCCGTCCTGTTCCTCGGTCGCGGCAGCACGATCGTGCAGGAGGGGGTCTTCTTCTCCGGCACTGCACTCGTCACGTTCGGCGGCGCCTACGCCGTCCTTGCCTACGTTGCGCAGCGCGCCGTGGAGGACTTCCACTGGCTCGCGCCAGGCGAGATGGTCCGTGGTCTC
The DNA here is from genome assembly GCA_013696235.1 of Sporichthyaceae bacterium. Taxonomy (GTDB): domain Bacteria; phylum Actinomycetota; class Actinomycetes; order JACCYY01; family JACCYY01; genus JACCYY01. The sequence continues at coordinate 3,857 of JACCYY010000319.1, forward strand.
GCCCTCGCCGAGACCACGCCGGGCCCGCTGATCATGGTCGTCCAGTTCGTCGCATTCCTCGGCGCGTACCGGGATCCCGGGGGTCTGAACCCGTGGGTCGCCGCCGTCGTCGGCGCGCTGCTCACCACATGGGTGACGTTCGTGCCGTCCTTCCTCTTCATCTTCCTCGGCGCGCCCTACGTCGAGCGGCTCCGCGGCCATCGTGGGCTCTCGGCCGTCTTGGGCGGCATCACCGCGGCAGTCGTCGGCGTCATCGCCAACCTCGCGCTGTACTTCGCTCTGCACACGATTTTCGCCCGGACCACCAGCGCCGGCTGGGGTGGCGTCGACCTCGAGCTGCCACAGCTTGAGTCCGTCCGCCCGGTTGCCGTCGTGATCACGGCGCTCGCGACAGTGATGATCTTCGGGCTCAAGTGGTCCGTGCTGCGGACCCTCGGCCTCTGCGCAGTCCTCGGGCTGGTGGCGGGCCTCGTCGGACTGCCAGTGGGCTGACGGACCTGGTTCCGACCGCGAACGTTGCGGACCCACACGTGCGATCAGGCCGGGTAGGCGTGGGTCTCGGTCGCCTTGACGGCAGCCCAGACCTCCCGACCCGGAGTGAGGTCGAGCTCCGCGACCGCTGCTGCGGTGACGTCGGCGAGCGTCGACCGTGACGACGTACTCCTTGCGTCGGAACAGGTCGAGGACGGGGTCGGTCTTGTCGTGGTAGTCACGCAGCCGGACCTCCAGCGCGTCCTCGGTGTCGTCGGCCCGCATGACCAGCTCGCCGCCGCACACGTCGCAGCGTCCCTCCAGGCGTGGACGGTGCGCCATGAGGTTGTAGTCCACGCCGCACGACGAGCACAGCCGGCGGGCCAGCACGCGGCGACGGACCTCGTCGTCGGGCAGGTCGAGGTGGATGACCGCGTCGATGTCGTAGCCGTCGAGGAAGAACTCCGCCTGGCGCCGGTTCCGCGGGAAGCCGTCGATGACAAAGCCGTAGTTCCAGTCGTGCTGCTCGATCCTTGCCTGCACGACCGTCTCGACCAGGTCGTCCCCGACCAGCTCACCTGCGGACATCACGCGACGGACCTTCGTGTGGTTCTGGACGTGCCAGCGGAAGATCTCGCCCACGCTGTCTGTGTGATGTCCAGACCGTGGGCGAGCAGGGCCGCCTGGGTGCCCTTGCCACTGCCCTGCACGCCCATGAGCACGTACTTCCGCATAGCTCAAGAAACTGTGGCAAACCGGCCGGTCGCTGGCCCGCCGAGCTGACCAGGGACGTCCGGTTCAGCGAAAAACGACGCCAACTCGCAGAAACCCGACGAAGATCGCGCACGCTCCGTACACTGAGCTCCTACGACGCGTGAGCCCGGCAAGACGCCGGACCGCGCGTCATGGTTTGGGATGTTGGGGGACATTCATGTGGGACGAAGTATGGCGTGAGCGGGCTCAGTGCCGCTTCTCGAGCCCGGACGCGATGTTCGTCCAGGGCGCCGCGCAGCACGAGGCCAAGCGGGTGTGCTACGGGTGTCCGGTGCGCACGGAGTGCCTCGCGGCAGCGCTGGACGACCAGATCGCGTTCGGGGTCTGGGGCGGGAAGACCGAGCGTGAGCGGCGGGCACTGCTCCGCCGGCGCCCGAACGTGACCTCGTGGCGCACGGTGCTCGAGACCGCGCGCGAGGAGCACGCGCTGGTGTCCGCGCAGACCGGCGTCGAGCTCGCGGTACGCGCTGGGTGACCCGCGCGCGGCAAGTGCGTTGTGTGTCGTGCGGGGTCAGGCCGGATACGCGTGTGTCTCGGTCGCCTTTACGCTCGTCCAGACCTCCGTACCCGGTGTGAGGTCGAGCTCGGCCACCGCCGCCGCGGTGACGTCGGCGAGCACGGACGGCCGCCCGCTGATCTCCACCCGTACGGTCGTCGCGTGCTGCTCGAGGCCGACGATGCGGCCGGACCAGGTGTTGCGCGAGGACGAGCCGGTGGGGCGCTCGCGGTGCAGCGTGACCGCTGACGGTGGGAACGCGACGAACACGTCACCCGCGAAGGGCTCGACCAGGTGGATGAAGCCGCCGTCGGCCAGCGCGACGCGCGTCCCTTCGGCGGTGCCGCGGTAGAGGTTGAGGCCGAGCAGCCGCGCGACGTACTCCGTACGCGGAGCGCGCGCGACGTCGCTCGGTGTGCCGACCTGCACCACTCGACCCGCCTCGACCACGACGAGCCGGTGGGCCAAGATCATCGCGTCCAGCGGGTCGTGGGTGACCATGACGGTCGTGCCGGTGTAGTCCGCGAGGTGTCGCCGCAGGTCCGAGCGGACCGTCATGCGCGTGCTCGCGTCCAGCGCCGAGAGTGGCTCGTCGAGCAGGAGCAGGCGCGGTGCAGTGATGAGGGCACGAGCGAGTGCGACGCGTTGCGCCTGCCCGCCGGACAGCCGACCCGGCCGCTTGTCGGCATGGTCACGGAGACCGACCCGGTCCAGCCACCGCCGTGCCTCCGAGCGCGCGTGCCGACGGTCGGTCCCGCGTGTCCGCAGCCCGAACGCGACGTTGTCCAGGGCGCTGAGGTGGGGGAACAGCAGGTAGTCCTGGAACACCACGGCGACGGGCCGGAGCTCGGTCGGCACGTACGTACGGCGCCCCGGGTCGTCCAGCACCCGGCCGTCGAGCTCGATGGTGCCGGCGGTGAGCAGGACCAGGCCCGCGAGCGCCCGCAGCGCCGTGGTCTTGCCGGCCCCGTTCGGGCCGAGCAGCGCCACCACCTCGCCAGGGGAGGCGTCGAGCTCGAGCTCGAGGCTGAAGCCCTCCCGGGCCACGCCGAGCTGCGCGCGAAGACCCTTGGTCACGTGGTGCTCCCCGTGATCCAGCGGTCGCGCAGGCTGGCAAGCACGGCGACGGACACCACGAGCAGCACAAGGGACAGCGCGATCGCGGCCGGTGGGTCGGTCTCCAGCGCCAGGTAGACCGCGATCGGCATCGTCCGCGTGACACCCGGGAAGCTGCCCGCGAACGTGATCGTGGCACCGAACTCGCCCAGCGCGCGGGCGAAGCAGAGCACCGCACCAGCGGTGACTCCCGGCGCGATCAGCGGTAGCGTCACGCGGCGGAAGGTCATCCAGCGCGAAGCGCCGAGCGTGGCCGCGGCGTCCTCGAACCGCCGGTCGGCACCGCGGAGCGCGCCCTCCACCGCGATCACGAGGAACGGCATGGCGACGAACGCCTCGGCGATCACGACCGCCGGCGTCGAGAACGGCAGGGTCAGGCCGAACCACGCGTCGAGGTACTGCCCGATCAGCCCGCGACGTCCGAGCAGCAGCAGCAACGCGACCCCGCCGACCACCGGAGGGAGGACGAGCGGCAC
>JACCYY010000339.1 GCA_013696235.1 Sporichthyaceae bacterium
CCGCACGCCGAGCGCGGCGGCTGCCTCGGCGAACCGGACGACGCCGTAGAAGCCGTCGTGGTCGGTGAGGGCGATCGCCTCGAGCCCGAGCCTGGCCGCCTCCTCCGCGAGCTCCTCCGGCTGGCTCGCGCCGTCGAGGAAGCTGAACGTGGAGTGCGCGTGCAGCTCGGCGTACGGGACCGTGCTCGCCGGCCCGGTTGCCGGTGTGGACGGCGGACGGTAGGCGTCGCGGCGGCGCGACCAGGCCGGGCTGTCCCCACCGTCGGGGATCGGTAGGCCGTCGGGCGTCTCCGGCTTCGGCGCCGGTCGCCGTCCGGACAGCTGTCGCTCCAGTTCGGACCACGGCATGTCCGGGTTGTTGAACCCCATCCTGTCATCGAACACCAGTTCGAACGACCAGGTCAAGACCGCAGCCGGCAGGTGGCGATCCGGTACCGAGGTGGACGGCGGCACCGAGGCCACGCTGGACGCACGGCTTGAGCTTCCCGTCCAGCGTCTGCCGGATCGACTTCGCCTGGACGCTCGGCTCCCGCCCGGCGTAGTGCTGAGGGTTGCCCTGCGCGCTTCTTGACCGTCGAGTCCTGGGGTGAAGTCGCCCAGACCGGCATCAGTCGTAGCTGGCTTCGAGGTGCCACTGGCCGGCCTCGAGCACGAGCAGGTGGGCGCACTGGTCTGCGGTGACGACCTGGACGCGGGCCTGGCGCCGGTGCGAGCCGGGGTCCCACCAGCGGCTGTCGACCGGCCACGGCCCGGCCCAGGCGACGACGTCGACGGCAGGTCCATCCGCGAGCGCCAGCCGGGCGGGGACTGACGTGGCGACGAACCGGCCGGTCACCTCGACCAGCGCGCCGTCGACGGTGAGGAGCTTCGCCGGGATCGGCGCAGGCGGGACCGTCGCCGGGGACGGCACCGGCAGCCGACCCGGCCAGGGCAGCGTGTCGAGCGGGTCCGGTGCACGCGGCTCGCCCCAGGGAACTGCCCTGACCCGGCCAGCCACGTCTCGACCACCCGCGAGCACTGCGGTCGCCGCCGCGGTCGGACCGAGCAGGCCAAGGACCCGGTCGACCGCACGTCCGACCCGTTCCTGACCACCGTTGTCCTCGCCCCACAGACCGAGTTGGCGACCGATGCCGACCACCTCGACCGGGACGAGACGCAACAGCGACACCCCGGCCGTCGGCATCCCCGACGTTGGGTTCTGGCCCGGGGTGGCCCCGTGCCAAGAGGTCTGGTGATGGGTCACCCCGTGCTGAACGAGGCTTGGCGCGGATCCGCCCGAACCGTTGCCGGGTGTGCCGCCGACGGTGCCGGAGAGCCACCCGTCGAGCTGCCAGCGGACCCGCTCGGCGAGCGCGACCGCGGTGAAGCCGTCGTCGTGCCGCCAGACCCGGGCCAGCTCCTCCCCGTGCTCGGTCTGCGCCTCGACCCGTACACGGGTGACCGCGAGCGCCCGTCCGGCGAGCATGGCGGTCAGCCGGTCGGCCAGCGCCTTGGCGGCGAACGTGGCGGCGTCGACCCGCTCGACCGGTGGGTCGAGCACGGTCTGCACAGCCAGGTCAGGCGGCGCCTCGCGACCGGCCGGTGGGCGCTCGGCGAGACCGCGCGCGAGGCGGTGCCGGCAACGACCCTCCGGGCCGAACCTGGCCAGCACCTCGTCGTCGGGCAGCGCTGCGAACCCGCCGAGCGTGGAGATGCCGAGCCGGACCAGCAGGTCGGCGAGGTCGGCGTCGCCGAGCGACTGGACCGGCAGCGGGGCGAGGAACGCCGCGGACTCCCCCGGCGGCACGACCTGGACCCGGTACGCCGCCTGGATCGCGGCGAACGTGCCGTCGGCTATCCCGAACCTGCCTTCGTGCCCGACGCCTGCGACCACGCCGGCGAGGACGTCGACGAGTGCCTCCTCCCCACCGAAGTACCTCGTCGCGCCCTTGGCCGCCACCACGGCCAGCCCTGGCCGCAGCACCTCGATCCCGGGTGCGAGCTCTTCGACGGCGGCCACCACCGGCTCGAACGCCCGGGCGTCCTGGGCCGGGTTCGCGGCGACGACGACGAGGTCCGGTACGCGTGACTGCGCTTCTCGACGGCGCTGCCCTCGGTAGACCCCCTCGGCCCGAGCGGCCGCCGAGCAGGCAACCACCCGGTTGGCCGAGACGACGACAGCCGGTTCGACGGCGGAGATCCCGGCTGCCACCACCGACCAGTCCGGGCACCAGAGCGCCAGCGTCCGGACCACCCGCTCGGTGGCCGGGGCAGAAATTCCATGATCACCGCCAGGAGCGGTGGCGCGGGGACGGGATCGGAGCGAGCGAGGCGGAGCGTCGGTCGTCATGATCAGCCGACCAGCCGTGATGGCACCGATGCCGACCCACCGACGCCGTCCGGCGCTCCGGCGGTCTTCACGAGGGCCGAAACGCCATCACCTCCACGGGCGACCACCAGACGTTCATGATCGACAAGCAGGTGGGGGTCATAGGCGGCCACCCGGCCGTCGGGGCCGGGCAGCCAGAGCCGCACCCGCCGCGGCCGGACTGCCGCCCCGCGCCCGACCGCGGTGACCTCGACCTCGCGAGCGGTGAGGTGTCCGTGCCCGGCGCCGAGTCCGTGCCAGCGTTGCGCGGTCACGGTGAGACCGAGCGACGCGCCTTCCCACGGTGACGTGGCAACGAGGACGGCGCCGCGCTCGCGAGCCCGGGCGGTGAGCCGCCGGATCGCGTGCTGCGCTCGAGTCGCCCGGTCACCTCGACGCGGTGGCCCGATCGATGTGCCGGCTGACGTGCCGTCGTCGGTCCAGGGATGCACGACCACGATGTCGAAGCCGTCCAGCAGCGCCGCGACCACCTCTGGCCAGCGCTCACCTGGTCTCGGCACCCGGACGAAGCGGTCCAGGACGACACCTGCCTCGGCCGCAGCAGCGATCCCGAGCCCCGCTGTTCCGACCTCGGCGCACCAGGCACCGGCGCTGGACGCTTCGGCGATCAGCGCCAGCACGAGAGAGCCCGAACCGGTCACGGTGACCACCGAGCCGCGTTCGAGCGCCCCGCCCGGCAGCAGCCCGGCCAGCGCCGGTGCCACCGGTACCCAGGTGGCATCGGCGGAGCCGCCGACAGGCGGGGCGAACCCCCGACTGACCCCATGGCCGCCGCCAGCCCCGACCAGATCGGCGAGCAGCGCGGTGGACGGGGTCATCCCCCATGTTCGAACACATGTTCGAACATGTCAACGCTGCCCTCGACGCCGAGCCGACGGGAGGTCGGTTGGTCCGCGCCAATCCCCTCCTGGCACGGGGTCACCCCGTGCCGGACCTCTTGGTGCGGAGCCACCCCGTGCCAGGTCTCAGACCTCGACGACGACCGGGATAATCATGGGGCGGCGACGGAACTCCTCGTTCACCCAGCGGCCGATCGTTCGTCGGATGACCTGCTGCAGCTGGTAGGGATCGCGGTTCCCGCCGGTGATCGCCTGCTCGAGCGCCTCCTCGACCCGCGGCAGGACGGCGTCGAACACCGAGTCGTCCTCGGTGAAGCCCCGAGCGTGGATCGACGGCGGGGCGGAAAGCTTTCCCGTCACCGAGTCCACGACCACCGTGATCGCGATGAAACCTTCGTCGCCGAGGATCCGGCGGTCCTTGAGCGACGCCTCGGTGACGCCTCCGACGGTCGAACCGTCGACGTAGACGTAGCCGCACGCCACCTGGCCGACGATGCTCGCCACTCCGTCGACGAGGTCGACCACCGTGCCGTTGTCGGCGAGCACCACCCGCGCCTCCGGGATGCCGGTGGAGATCGCGAGGTCGGCGTTCGCGCGGAGGTGGCGCACCTCGCCGTGCACGGGCATGACATTCCGTGGTTGGACGATGTTGTAGGTGAAGAGCAGCTCGCCGGCCGAGGCATGCCCGGAGACGTGCACCATGGCGTTTCCGCGGTGCACGACCCGGGCACCCCACCTGGTCAGACCGTTGATCACCCGGAACACGGCGTTCTCGTTGCCGGGGATCAACGAGGACGCGAGCACGACGGTGTCACCCGGGATGATGGTGATCGACTGGTGGTCGCGGTTTGCGATGCGCGAGAGCGCCGACAGCGGCTCGCCCTGCGATCCGGTCGAGAGCAGAACGAGCTCGTACGGCTCGTACGAGTCGAGCTCCCGGCCGTCGACCAGGAGGCCCGGGCTCACCCGGAGGTAACCGAGGTCAGCGGCGATGCCCATGTTCCTGATCATGGAGCGGCCCACGAACGCGACCTTGCGACCGTGCCTCTCGGCGGCGTCGAGCACCTGCTGCACCCGATGCACGTGCGACGCGAAGCAGGCGACGATCACCCGCTGCTGTGCCTCGGCGAGCACCCGGTCGAGCACCGGGGCGATGGCGCGCTCGGCGGTGGTGAAGCCGGGCACCTCGGCGTTCGTCGAGTCGACCAGGAAGAGGTCGACGCCCTCCTGACCGAGCCGCGCGAACGCCCGCAGGTCGGTGATGCGACCGTCGAGGGGCAGCTGGTCCATCTTGTAGTCGCCGGTGTGGAGCACCATCCCGGCGGAGGTCCGGACGGCGACGGCAAGGGCGTCCGGGATCGAGTGGTTCACGGCGACGAACTCGCAGATGAAGGGGCCGAGCCGCTCGACCTGACCCTCCCGCACGGCCAGGGTGTACGGCTCGATGCGGTGCTCGCGAAGCTTCGCCTCGATCAGCGCGAGCGTGAGCGTCGACCCCACGAGAGGCAGACCCGGTCGCTCGCGCAGCAGGTACGGGACACCGCCGATGTGGTCCTCGTGCCCGTGGGTCAGGACGACGGCTTCGATGTCGTCGATCCGGTCAGCGATGATCGAGAAGTCCGGCAGCACGAGGTCGACACCCGGCTGGTGGTCCTCGGGGAACAGCACTCCGCAGTCGATGATCAGGAGACGTCCGGCGTGCTCGAGGACAGTCATGTTGCGCCCGATCTCGCCCAGGCCGCCGAGCGCGACGACCCGGAGCGCGTTCTCCGCCAGCTCGGGCGGTGGGCGCAGGTCCAGGTTCGACGGGGTCATCTGGCCGCTCGCCGACGCGAACCGTGCGGGCGGGGCGGCTGGTGCCTCGCTCTCACGCAGCGAGTCCCGCCGCGGCGAGGTCTCCCCGCAGGACCTCGACCTCGTCGTCGGTGGCAGCGACGAGCGGCAGTCGCATCCGGCGGTTCCGCAGCACACCGGTGAGCTCGAGCGCGGCCTTGGCCATGATCGCCCCCTGGGTCCGGGTCATGATCGCGCGCACCGCCGGGACGAGTGCCCGGTCGATCGCGCGGGCTCGGTCAAGATCGCCAGCGCCGACCGCAGAGATCATCTCGGCGTACTGCGGGCCAGCGACATGACCGACGACGCTCACGGTGCCCACGGCACCCATCGCCAGCAGCGCGAGCGTCATCTCGTCGGCCCCGGAGTAGTAAGCGAGGTCGGTTGCCGCGAGCACCTGCGTGGTGCCGAACATGTCGTACTTCGCATCCTTGACCGCAACGATCCGCGGGTGCTCGGCCAGCGCGATCAGTGTCTCAGTCGCGATCGGCGTACCGGTCCGACCGGGGATGTCATAGAGCAGGAGGTCGAGATCGGTCGTGTCGGCAACGGCCCGGAAGTGAGCGAGGAGCCCTGACTGCGGAGGCTTGTTGTAGTACGGGGTGACGACGAGCAGACCACTCGCGCCTGCCTTCTCAGCCGCCCGCGCCGACTCCATCGTGTGCTCGGTGTCGAAGGTGCCCACACCTGCGACCACGTGCGCCCGGTCGCCGACGGCCTCGACGACGGCTCGGAGCAGCGCATCCTTCTCCGCGTCGGTCGTCGTCGGCGACTCACCCGTGGTGCCGCTGATGACCAGGCCGTCGTGGCCGTTGTCGACGAGGTGCGCAGCCACCTCTTGCGCGGCCGCCAGGTCGAGCGCACCGTCGTCGGAGAACGGGGTGACCATCGCGGTGAGCATGCGACCGAACGGTGTGGGGCGGCCGGCCGATCCCTCGGTGGCGCTGGCGTCAGGCATGCCCTGACGCTACCGGTCGAGGCCGTGATCTGCCTGTGCCGAGTCCGTTGCCGTGACGAGCGCCGCCGCTGTCGGCTCGGGGTACTGACAACGACGGCGCTCGCAGCCGAAGTCTGCTGCCCGATGATCCGGCTCTGCAACTCTCCGGAGATGTTCAGGTGATCTTGGGCAGAACCGATCACCAGTGGTCACAGGACCTCACGCTGGGTCCCCGATCAGGCGGTTCTCTCGACTTCACGCCGGGTTCAGGCGCGGTCGTAGGTCACGACCTCGAAGCCCGTGTGCCGCACCCGGCCGACCTCGCGCCACGCCGACCAGTCGACCTTCGGGAAGAACCGATCCCCGGTCGGTTCCTGCTCCACGTGGGACACCACCATCCGATCGACGTACGGCATTGCCCCGGCGTAGATCTCGGCACCGCCGAGGACGAACACCTCGTCGTCGATCTGCCGCGCGGTCTCGAGCGCCTGCTCGACGCTGGAGGCGGTGCGCACCCCCTCGACCGCCCAGTCCGGCTGGCGCGTGACCACAACGGTCGTGCGCCCGGGCAGCGGCCGGCCGATCGAGTCGTACGTACGACGGCCCATGACGAGGACGTGCCCCATCGTGAGCTGCTTCACGCGCGGGAGGTCGCCGGGCAGCCGCCACGGCAGCCCGCCGTCGTGTCCGATCACCCCGTTCGCGGCGACGGCCGCGACCAGCGTGACCGTCATACGGCGATCGGTGCCCGGATCGCCGGGTGCGGGTCGTAGCCGATGACCTTGACCGAGTCGACGGCGAACGCGTCGAGGTCGCGTACGGCCGGGTCGAGCCAGAGCTCGGGCATCGGACGCGGGTCGCGAGCGAGCTGCTCGCGCGCCTGGTCGAGATGGTTCACGTAGAGGTGCGCGTCCCCGAACGTGTGCACGAAGTCACCGACCTCGAGATCGGTGACCTGCGCGACCATGTGTGTGAGCAGGGCGTACGACGCGATGTTGAACGGGACGCCGAGGAAGACGTCCGCCGACCGCTGGTAGAGCTGGCACGAGAGCCGACCGTCGGCGACGTAGAACTGGAACAGGGCGTGGCAGGGCGTGAGTGCCATCGCATCGAGGTCGGCCACGTTCCAGGCGCTCACCACGTGGCGGCGCGAGTCGGGGTCGCGCCGGATCTGCTCGACGACCCAGGCGAGCTGGTCGACGTGCCCCCCGCTCGGCGTCGGCCACGACCGCCACTGGTAGCCGTAGATCGGTCCGAGGTCGCCGCCCGAGTCGGCCCACTCGTCCCAGATCGTGACGCCGTGCTCGCGCAACCAAGCGGTGTTGGTGTCGCCGCGGATAAACCAGAGCAGCTCCGCGACGACGGACCTGACGTGCACCTTCTTCGTCGTCACGAGCGGGAATCCGGCGCCGAGGTCGTAGCGCATCTGGTGGCCGAACACGCTCAACGTCCCGGTCCCCGTACGGTCGTCCTTGCGCACGCCCTCGTCCAGGATCCGCTGGACCAGGTCGAGGTACTGCCGCACCCTTGCGACGCTAGCACCGGCCGCCATCCCCTCCGCCCGCCTGACCGCTGGCGCGCCGTGATGTCGGCACGAAGCCACCCGGTCACGCCGCCGGGGCGAGCCCGATCGCGCGGTGCGCCCGCTCGAGCGTTGGCCCAGCGAGCTGGCGAGCCCGGCCTGCACCGTCGCGCAGCACCACGTCGAGGTCGCCGTCGTCTCGGATCTGCGCGTAGGTGCGCTGCACGGGCTCGAGCAGCGCGATCACCGCAGCCGCGACGTCACGCTTGAGGGCCACGTACGACTGGTAGGACTCCGCCAGAGGTACTGGATGGGTTCCGGTGAGCGCGCCGAGCACCGCGAGGAGGCTGCTCACCCCGGGCTTCTCGTCCGGCGCGTAGCGGACCACGCGGTCGCCGTCAGTGGTCGCCCGGCCGATCTTGCGCTCGACGACGCGTGGCGGGTCGAGCAACGAGATCACCCCGACGGACGACGTGCTGGTCTTGCCCATCTTCCGGGTCGGGTCGACCAGATCCATCACCCGAGCGACGTGCGCTGGATGGACGCCGGCCGGCACCACGAACGTCTCTCCGTACCGCCCGTTGAATCGATGGGCCAATGTCCGGGCCAGCTCCAGGTGCTGGCACTGGTCCTCACCGACGGTCACGAGATCGGTGTCGTACGCGAGGATGTCGGCGGCCATCAGCGCGGGATAGGTGAGCAGGGCCGCTCGTACGCGGTCCTGCGCACCCGCCTTCTCCCTGAACTGGATCATCCGCCGGAGCTCGCCGAAGGCCACAGTGGCCTCCATGAGGTACGCCAGCTCGGCGTGCGCCGGCACCTGCGACTGCACGAACAGCACGCTGCGGTCCGGGTCGACGCCGCAGGCGATCAGGAGTCCGGCGAGCTCGAGCGTGAGCTCGCTCAGGCGGCGCGGGTCGTGCTCGACGGTGAGCGAGTGGAGGTCGACGACCGCGTAACGGCACGCCGTCGTCGGGTCGTCCTGAAGATCGATCATCTGGCGGATCGCGCCGAGGTAGTTGCCGAGGTGGAGCGATCCGGTGGGCTTGAGTCCGGAGAACACGGTGGTGGTCATGAGGCTCCTTCAGGTGGGAGCCGCCCCGGGACGACGGAAGCCGCACGCGTTCCGGGCACAGAACGGCCGCCTCGTCAGGAGGCGGCCGGGGGTCGGTGGTTCGCGCGAGGTCAGCGCGCGAGCACGCAGGGATCGGCCGCCTGCTGCGGCCACCACCACTGTGCGCTGATCATGGCGTCGAATGTACCACCGGCACGGCTCGTTCGTCAGGCGTCGTAGTCAGGGCGTGGCACGGCGTGAGCGCCATCGCGTCGAGGTCGGCGACGTTCCAGGCGCTCACCACGTGGCGCCGCGAGTCCGGATCGAGGCGGATCTGCTCGACGACCCGCGCGAGCTGGTCGACGTGCGCTCCGCTCGGCGTCGGCCACGACCGCCACTGGTAGCCGTAGATCGGGCCGAGGTCGCCGGCCGAGTCGGCCCACTCGTCCCAGATCGTGACGCCGTGATCGCGCAACCAGGCGGTGTTGGTGTCGCCGCGGATGAACCAGAGCAGCTCCGCGACGACGGACCTGACATGGACTTTCTTCGTGGTCACGAGCGGGAACCCGGCGGCGAGGTCGTAGCGCATCTGGTGGCCGAATACGCTCAGCGTGCCGGTGCCCGTCCGGTCTTCCTTGCGCACGCCCTCGTCAAGAATCTGCTGGACCAGGTCGAGGTACTGCCGCACCGCGCGACCGTAGCACCGGCCTCCGCCGGTGCCCGGTCGCGCCACGCGTCAGTTACCAGCGATGCGCCACGTCCAGCACGATGCGGGAGCTCGACCCCGGACCGGCCAGCGAGAACACCCGGAAGGGCAGCCGGGCCCGCGCGCCCAGCCCGATGGTCGTGTAGCCCTCGTAGCTGCCGCCCCACGCCACCTGCCGGAACGTCCGCCAGCCGCTCACATTGACGAGCTCCTGGGGGTCTGCGGGGTCGTACGTCGAGGCGCCCGTGTCGTCGTACGCGGGGTCGAGCAGCACGATCTCGAGGAGGGCTCCACCACGCAGCGGGATCACGGTCCCGCCCTGGTCGTACACCTGCGAGACGTACCGGACCTGGAACCCGTTTTCTGCGCCGCGGATGTCCATGACCAACCGGTCGTCGCAGTCGTGGCGGCCGCCGCGGACGTTCGTCAACGGTGCGGGCGAGGGCGCTCCGCCGTTCTTGGGCAGCGGCCCCAGGTGATGCCGCAGTACGCGGACTCGGTCGCCTGCGCGCTGGGTGCGAGAAGCGCAACCGAGCCGAGAACCGCCGCTGCGGTGAGCCACTTGATCAATGTCTTCATCAGGGTTCCCCCTCGGTGTGCCGATCTTGTGCCAGGTAGAGGCCGAGCTCACCGCATCGGTTGACGCGACCTGATCGCGAAAACTGATCGCCGAAGCGGCAGGTCATCCTTCACCCTCGATGCGTGCCACGTCGACGACTCCCCGCGTACGCGACGTGGATGGTCTATGCCGGCGCGTGGTCGTTCATCGGCGCGCTGTCCTGGACGACGGCTGCGGTGTACCTCGTCCGGGAGGTCGGCATGACGCCGTTGCAGCTCGTCCTCACCGGCACCGCGCTCGAGGTGTCCTATTTCATCTTCGAGATCCCCACGGGTGTCGTCGCGGACCTCTACTCCCGGCGACTCTCGCTCGTGACAGCCGCGGTGCTCAGTGGCGCGGCCATGATCATGACCGGCGCGGTTCCGACCGTCGCGGCGGTCCTCGTCGGTGCTGCTCTCTGGGGCTTCGGCTGGACGTTCCGCAGCGGCGCCGAGGACGCGTGGTTGGCCGACGAGATCGGACTGGCGCGGCTCGGGTTGGTCTACCAGCGGGCCGCCCAGCTGGAACGGGTGACCGGGCTGCTCGGGATCGGCGCTGCAGTCGGCCTCGCGATGGTCGACCTCCAGCTGCCGCTCGTGGCCGCCGGGGCGGTCACCCTGGCCCTCGCCGGCTTCCTCGCGCTGGCGATGCCCGAGGAAGGCTTCTCGCGACCCACGCGCACCCGGCCTGGCGGGCACGTACGGGACGCGGTCGCGGTCGCCCGGACCGGCTCGCTCCTCGTCCGGTCGCACCCCGTCCTCGTCCTCGTGCTCGGGATTGCGTTCGTGGTCGGCATGTGGGCCGAGGGCTTCGACCGGTTGTGGGAGGCGCACTTGCTGCTCGAGGTCGGCCTCCCCGAGCTCGGCAGGCTCGACGATGTCGCGTGGTTCGGCATCATCGCGGCCGGCTCGCTCGTGCTGTCGTTCGCCGTCGCGGCACCGCTCGTCACACGCGTCGGGCGGCTCGACCAGGCAGCGCTGGCGCGATTCCTCCTGCTCATGCACAGCCTGCTCATGATCACAGCGCTGGGGTTCGCGCTGGCCGGGTCGCTGTGGCTCGCCCTCGCCGCGTTCTGGGCGACGACCGTGGTCCGGGAGCTCGCTGGCGCACCGTACCGGACCTGGCTCAACGGAACGATCACCGACTCCTCCGTCCGGGCCACCGTGCTGTCGATCGCCGGTGTGTCCGGCAGCGCCGGCGAGTGGGCCGGCGGGCCGCTGCTCGGCGCGGTGGGTACCCGATGGTCGGTGCGAACGGCGCTCGCGACCGGGGCGCTCCTGCTCGCGCCCTCGATCGTGCTGTTCGCACGCGCAGTCCGGCACCACGGCCGCGAGGCCAAGCTTGCGTCGGCGACGCTCGAACCCCCGGCTGACCGCACCGGTCAGGCGTCGTAGTCGAGCACGACCCTCGGCGTCGTCGGGTGGGACTGGCAGGTCAGCACGTAGCCGCGCTCGACCTCGTCGTCCTCGAGCGCCCAGTTCTGGGTCATCTCGACCTCGCCCTCGATGATCTTGGCGCGGCAGGTGCCGCAGACACCGCCCTTGCAGGCGAATGGTGCATCCGACCGCTCGCGCAGGACGGCGTCGAGGACGCTGCCACCGTCGGGAGCCAGGTCGAACGACGTCCGCCGCCCGTCGAGCACGACGGTGACCGCACTGGCGGTCGTGTCGGCCGCAGCCGCCGACGGAGGGGGTTGCGAGGTCGGCGGGATGTCGCCGACGAAGAAGAGCTCGGCGTGGATCTTGCGCTTCTCCACACCGCGATCCACGAGCAGCTGGCGGCCGCCGACGACCATGTCGTACGGGCCGCAGAGGAACCACGCATCGACGTCGGCGACCGGGACGAGCGCAGCGAGGATACGTGCGAGGCGATCACGGTCGAGCCGACCGTGGAACAGCTCGACGTCGGGTTCCTCTCGCGACAGCACGTGCACGAGGTGCAGCCGCTCGGGATAGGTGTTCTTGAGGTCCTCGAGCTCCTCGAGGAACATGATCGACTTCGTGGTCCGGTTCCCGTAGAGCAACGTGAACCGGCTCTCGGGCTCGACTCGCAGGGCGGTGGCGAGGAGCGAGAGCACCGGCGTGATGCCGCTCCCCGCCGCGACTGCCACGTAGTGCTTGCGCTGGGTCCGGTCGAACGTCGTGGTGAACCGGCCGGTCGGTGTCATGACCTCGAGCTCGTCGCCCACCCGGAGCGTCCCGGCGACGAACCTGGAGAACGCGCCACCGCTCAACCGCTTCACCGCGACCCGGAGGAGGCCCGCACCCGCCGGTGCGCAGATCGAGTAGTTGCGCCGGACGTCGTCACCGACCACCGGTGACCGGATCGCCAGGTGCTGCCCGGCCTCGAAGTCGTACGCCTCGGCGAGCTCGGGTGGGACGTCGAACGAGATCGCGACGGCGTCGTCGGTCAGCAGCTCGATCTCGCTGACGCGCAACGAGTGGAACTCGGCGTGGCGGTGACCGGCCTCACGACCGGCGACGGCGACCTCCGTCGTCATCAGATCGCCTTGAAGTGGTCGAAGGGTTCGGTGCACGTCTGGCACACCCACAGCGACTTGCAAGCGGTCGAGCCGAAGCGACTGAGCTCGCGGGTGTCGAGGGAGTCGCACTGCGGACAGCGCACCGAGAGCGCGAGCGTGACCGACTGGCTGCCGCGAACGGCCGACGAGGGCGGCGCGATTCCGTACATATGGAGCTTCGCCCTGCCGGCGTCACTCATCCAGTTTGTCGTCCAGGCCGGTGAGAGCACCGTGTGGATCTCCACGGTCTGCCACCCGGCATGCTCCAGCGCGGTTCGCACGTCATCGCGGATCACGTCCATCGCCGGACACCCGGAGTAGGTGGGCGTGATCGTCACGTGCACGGTTCCGGCGCCGTCGATCTGGACATCGCGGAGCACCCCGAGGTCGTCGATGGTGAGCACGGGCACTTCCGGGTCGGGCACGTCGGCGACGACCGACCGGGCCGCCGCGACGGTGGAGCGATCACGGTCGCAGGTGGGCGCGGTCACCACGACGCACCCGGGTGCGACCGGTGCAGGTGCTGCATCTCGGCCAGGAGGAAGCCCAGCGACTCGGTGTGGATCCCGCGCCGGCCACCTCGGGCGCGCCACCGTGGTGCCGGTTCGTCCAGCGTCGCTTCGGCCAGCACGGAGCTGACCGAGGACCACCATGGATCGCGGAGCCCGGCCGGGTCGACCGCGATCCGCTCGGTCGAGAGGGACCGGTCGACCTCGTCGCCCTCGAACAGCTCCGCCACGTAGGGCCACATGGCGTCCAGACCGGCCTGCATGCGGCGGTGGCTCTCCTCCGTACCGTCGCCCAGGCGCAGCACCCAGAGCGCTGCGTGCTCGCGGTGGTAGGCGACCTCCTTGACCGCCTTGCCGGCGACGCCGGCCAGCGTGGGGTCGGCGGATCCTTGCAACCGCTCGTAGAGCTCGAGCTGGTACGTCGAGAACACGAGCTGGCGGGCGATCGTCGCGCCGAAGTCGCCGTTGGGCACCTCGACCAGCTGCACGTTGAGGTAGTCCCGTTCGCCGCGCAGGTAGGCCAGGTCGTCCTCCGTGCGCCCGGCGCCCTCGACCTCACCGGCGTACGTGAGCAACGCACGCGCCTGACCGATCAGGTCGAGCCCGATGTTGCCCAGCGCGATGTCCTCCTCGATCGCCGGTGCGAC
>JACCYY010000122.1 GCA_013696235.1 Sporichthyaceae bacterium
TCGAGCTCGAGCAGCTCGTTCTGGTCGCGCCAGGTGAAGTAGAACAGCACCACCACGGCGAGCAGCGGGGTGACGGTGTAGAGGATCTCGATCGGCAGGTTGTAGCGGGTCTGGGTCGGCAGCGAGCCCTCGTGGCTCGCGCGCCGACGGTAGACGATCACGACGTAGGCGATCAGGCCCCAGACCAGCGCCCCGACCAGGAGCGCGGCGATCCACGACCCCTGCCAGAGGTTGACGACCACGCGGCCCTTGTCGGTGACCGCCTCAGGCAGGCCGAGGCGCGGGAGCTCCTCCGACGAGCAGCCGGAGACGAGAAGGGCCAGCGCGACGAGCCCCAGGACCGATGCCGGCCGGCGCCGGCCGGACGCGCGGGCAACGGAGCCGATCGAGTCGGGGCTGCGCACGGATCGCCTGCCTCTCGCCGGTCGCGGGACGGTGCTTCGACGGTGCTTCGACGGTGCCGGAAACTGTGCCAGATGGTGCGCCAGGACCGCAGCAGCTGACCTCGGCACGATACTGCACGGGCGTTCGGCCACACCGGCCAGGGCGCGCGCGAGATGGCGGGTCACGGCCGGTCCGGCCGGCGCCTGGATCGGCGCCTGGATCAGGGCCGGAACGTGCGGAGGTGCCCATCGATCTCGGTAGCGGCGTCCGGCCCGTACGCCTCGGCGAACCGGCTGACGAAGTCGCGGTGTGAGACCTCGTACTCCTGCGTCCCGACCGTTTCCACGACGTAGGTCGCGAGCATCGAGCCGACCTGCGCGGCCCGCTCGAGGCCGAGCCCCCAGGCGACGGTGGCGAGGAACCCGGCCCGGAACGCATCGCCGACACCGGTCGGCTCGAGCCTGACCCGTTCCTGCGGCGGAGCGACCTCGATCAGGTCGTGGCCGGTTCGCTCGACCCGCGCGCCCTTGGCGCCGAGCGTCGTGATCCGGACCCCGACCCGGTCGAGCAGCTCAGCCGCCGACCAGCCGGTCTTCGCCTCGGTGAGCCGCGCCTCGTACTCGTTGCTGAAGAGGTAGGCCGCCCCGTCGACCAGGATCCTGATGTCCGGGCCGTCCATCCGGGCCAGCTGCTGGGAGGGGTCGGCCGCGAACGGGATCCCCCGCTGGCGGCACTCCTCGCTGTGCCGCACCATCGCGGCCGGGTCGTTCGCCGCGACGACCACGAGGTCGAGCCCGCCGACCCGGTCGGCGACGGGCTGCAGCTCGATCCCCCGAGCATCGCTCATCGCGCCGGCGTAGAACGAGGCGATCTGGTTGTGGTCAGCATCGGTCGTGCAGACGAACCTGGCGGTGTGGCGGACCTCGGAGACGAGCACCGACAGCGTGTCGACGCCGTGCCGCTCGAGCCAGGACCGGTAGGTCGCGAAGTCCTCGCCGACCGCACCCACCAGGACCGGGTGCTGCCCGAGGCACCCGAGCCCGAACGCGATGTTCGCCCCGATCCCGCCCCGGCGCATCTGCAGGTCGTCCACCAGGAACGACAGCGACACCTTGTCGAGCTGATCGGGCAGCAGCAGCTCGCTGAACCGCCCCGGGAACGTCATCAGGTGATCGGTCGCGATGGACCCGGTCACGGCGATGCGCACAGCAGGCTGGCGCGATCAGCTGGTGGGGATGCTCGGCGCGGTCAGTCGGGTCGTCAGTGGAACGAGTCGCCGCAGGCGCAGGATCCGCCGGCGTTCGGGTTGTCGATCGTGAAGCCCTGCTTCTCGATGGTGTCGACGAAGTCGATCGTCGCCCCCGAGAGGTACGGCGCGCTCATCCGGTCGGTGACCACGTGCACGCCGCCGTACGCAGCGACGATGTCGCCGTCGAGGGTGCGCTCGTCGAAGTAGAGCTGGTAGCGCAGACCTGAGCAGCCGCCCGGCTGGACCGCGATGCGCAGCGCGAGGTCGTCGCGCCCTTCCTGCTCCAGGAGGTTCTTGACCTTGGTCGACGCCGCGTCGGTCATCACCACCGCCTGCGAGGTGGTCTCGGCAGCGGAGGTGTCTGCGGTCGACGTCTCGGTGGTGCCTGCGGTCATGTCGCTGTCTCCTCGCGGGTCGGTGCGGGTCGGTTCGGTGAACGACCTCGGACGGTCCGTACATTCCGCCGCGGCCGCATCCGTTCGTGGCCTGAGGTCCCATCGTCGCACAGGACCTGCCCCGGGCTCGTGTGCCGGCCCGTGGGACCGACCCGTTGCGCCGTCACCGTTCGCACCCGCCGAGCACACCCGGCGTCAGCGCGCCGGCGACCAGGTCCGCGCCACCCGCTCGGCCAGGGCGGCGAGCACCGGTAGGGGGCGGCTCATGGCATCGGCCGCCCCGCCTGGCAGGTCGACCATGCCGTACGCGGACTCGATGCCGTTGGCGTTCATCTCCCGCCGGCCCACGTCGACCCGGCCGGCCAGCACGACGCACGGCACGCCGTACGCCTCGCAGGCCGCGGCCACACCGTGCACCACCTTGCCGCGAAGGCTCTGCCAGTCGAACGCTCCCTCGCCGGTGAGCACGAGACCCGCGCCGGCCACCTCGCGGGCGAAACCGGTCAGCTCCAGCACGGTCGCGATCCCGGCCACCCGTTCTGCGCCGAGCACGAGGAGGGCGTATCCGAGCCCGCCGCCGGCGCCGGCGCCGGGCGCGTCAGCGGCAACCCGCCCGTCCGCGAGCTGGGCGAACGTCGCCAGGGCACCGTCGAGCGCCGGCAGGTCGCTCGGCAGCGCCCCCTTCTGTGGGCCGTAGACGCTGGACGCGCCGCGCAGCCCGAGCAGGGGGTTGTCGACGTCCGCGGCGGCGACGAGGCGGATCCCGGCCAGCCGGGCCCGCGCTGCGACCAGATCGACCTCCGTGAGGTCCGCGAGGCCCCGGGGCCCGTGCTCGAGCAGCTCGGCGGGTTGCGCACCGAGTGCGGCCAGGAGACCGGCTCCGGCGTCGTTCGTCCCGCTCCCGCCCAGCCCGACGACGACGGTCGTCGCGCCGGCGTCGGCCGCCGCCAGGACGAGCTCCCCCACCCCGTACGTGCTCGAGCGCCACAGGTCGCGGGCCTCGCGCGGGACGAGCTGCAGCCCACAAGCCTGGGCCGACTCGACGTACGCGGTCGCACCGCCGGGGGCGACGAGCACCGCGCCTGGGGTGGGTGCTCCCAGCGGGCCGCGGACCGTGGTCGCGACGAGCTCGCCGCCGAGCGCGGCGTGCAGGACGTCGACGAAACCCGGCCCGCCGTCGGAAAGCGGTGCGCTGACCACCTCGTCGTGCGGAGCGCCGCGGTGCCACCCCTCGGCGACGGCGGAGGCGGCCTCGACCGCGGACATCGTTCCGGCGAAACCGTCAGGTGCGACGAGCACGCGCACGCTGGTGTCAGCCGGTCCCGAGGCCCGGCGCGCCCCAGACCGGGAACCACCGCGAGGTGTCCGGCTCGAGCCGCAGGTCGCCCTCGACGAGGGACTTCACCTGCATCTCCAGGACGCTGTCCCTGCGCTCGCCGTCCGCCGGGGAGAACGGGTAGAACGTGCCCTGCTTGAACAGGTAGACCAGCCCGAGCGGGCGCCCGGTCGGGTCGCGGAACCCGACGAGCGAGCAGAGCAGCGACGACCCGAACCCGTGGTCCTGCAACGTCGTGTTCACGGCGTGCAGCTCGGTGGCCAGGCCGGCCATGTCCTCCGGCGGGTGCTCCACCTGCAGCCACGTGTACCCGTACGAGTCCACCGAGAACTGCACCTGCGGGCCGTCATCGGCGTCGAGCAGCTGCTGGACCTCCTGCTGCGTGTTCGCGAACGCGCCACCTTGGGCCGCGCGGTAGCACACCGCCCCGTGCCCCGTCGGGGTCATCCCCATCGACGCCTGCAGCGTGATCGACGCCGACGGCAGTGCGAACAGCGCGTCCAGGTCCGGCGCAGCCGGCTTGCTCCGTCCGAGGAGCGAGTCGAGGAAACCCATGCCGGTGAGTCTCCCACGTCAGCGCCCCGACACGATGATCAAGGACCTCCGCCCCTCCCGCCGCCCGAGGATGAGCAGACCCGGAGGGGCGGAAGTTCCTTGATCATCGTTATTGGGTGACGTCGCCGTTCACAGGGGGCGGCCGAGGTCGTTGGCGACCTTGGCCAGGGCGGCGATGCGGGCCTCGAGCGGGGGGTGGCTGGCGAACAGCTTGTGCAGGCTGAAGCCCTTGGTCTTCCCGGTCATCGGGGCGAAGAAGAACGCGTTCACCGGCTCCATGCGGCGCAGGTCCTTGGTCGGGATCGCGCCCATGTCCCCGCTGATCTTGGTGAGCGCGGAGGCCAGCGCCGACGGCTGCCCGGTGAGCTGCGCGGCAGCTCGGTCGGCGGCGAACTCGCGGTAGCGCGACAGTGCACGCAGAAGCAGGAAGCTGATCGCGTACACCACGATCGACACGAGCACCACGACGAGCATGGCCGCCTGCGCGCGCTGGTCGCGGCTGCGACCGATGCCGGAGTAGATGCTCATCCGGGCGATGAAGCCGGCCAGGATGCCCAGGAATGACGCAACCGTCATGACGGTGACGTCGCGGTGGGCGATGTGGGACAGCTCGTGCGCGAGCACGCCTTCGAGCTCGGCCCGGTCCAGCCGGCGCATGATGCCGGTCGTCACGACGACGACCGAGTGCTTCTGGCTGCGACCGGTCGCGAACGCGTTCGGTGCGTCGATGTCGGCGATCGCGACGCGGGGCTTGGGCATGTCCGCCAGCGCGCAAAGACGGTCGATCATGCCGTGCAGGTCCGGTGCCTCGGCCGGGGTGACCTCACGAGCGCGCATCGCGGCGAGCGCGACCTTGTCGGAGAAGTACCACTGCGCGGCCAGCGCGCCGGCCGCGATGACGAGCACGAGGACGGCGTTGAACCCCGACGCGATGAGGTAGGCGATCGCGCCGGTGTAGAGCAGGCCGAGCAGGAACATGACCACCACCATGCGGGTGGACAGCTCACGGTCTGGCTGGAACCTCGTCGAGGCCATCGTTCTCCGTCTCTTCTCCGGGCGAAGCCATGCCGGTGCGGCCGGCCGTGTGCGCCCACCTCTCACAACGCACTCGACCGGCCCTACCGTTCCTCGATGTCCCGACCGGTCGTTGTTCCGGCCGGTCCTCGAGTCCTCGTTCCGCGGGAGGCGGTCAGCCCGGGATGAGGCCTTCCTCGCCGAGGAGCTCGCGCACCTC
>JACCYY010000368.1 GCA_013696235.1 Sporichthyaceae bacterium
CGCGATCGAGCACGAGCGGGCTGCCCGACATGATCACCGTCGTGCGCCCGGCTCGCGCCGCCTGGAGCCGCTCGGCGATCCGCGCCTCGGTGTGCGCGTCCACGGCGCTGGTCGGCTCGACGAGAACCAGGATCTCGGGGTCGACGAGCAAGGCGCGGACCAGCATCAGGCGCTGGCGCTGGCCGCCGGAGAACGAGCGCCCGCGCTCCTCGACGGACGCGTCGAGACCGTCGGGCAGAGCCTGGAGCACGTCGGCCGCCGATGCGGTCTCGATCGCATCGAGCACCTCGCGTTCCGACCGGAGCCCGGTGGGATCGAGCTCGTGGCGCAGGACGCCGGTGAAGAGCCGGCTGTCGGTGTCGTTCACGAGGATCCGCCGCCGGACGACATCCACGGGCAGGTCACGCAGCGACACCCCGCCGAGTGTGACCACCTTCCCGTCGGCCGGGTCGGCATAGCGACCGAGCCGTTCGGCGATCTCGGCGCTGTCGGTCGGCTGGCTGGTCACGATCGCCGTGAGGAGCCCGGGGCGGATCCGGACGCCACTCGTGGTGTCCACCAGCTCGGCCATGTGCGGCGGCTCAGCGCTGACCGTACGAGGCTCGGCGATCTCCGGCTGCAGGCGCAGCACGTTGGTCGCCCGACGGGCAGCCACCAGCGCACGCGTCATCTTCTGCGCGGTCTCGGTGAGCGTCCGCAGCGGCGTCACGAGGAACGCGGCGTACCCGTAGAACGCGACCAGCTCGCCGACGGTGATCTCACCCCGTACGGCGAACGTCCCGCCCAGCCACACCACTCCCAGGACGAAGAGCCCGGGCAGCAGCACGTTGGACGCCTCGAGCAGCGAGTGCACCCGCGCCACCCGGATCCCGCTGTCGCGTACGAGTGCGGAATCCCGGCGGTACCTGCCGCCGAAGACCTCCTCGCCACCGATGCCGCGCAGCACGCGTAGGCCCGTGACGATGTCGCTCGCGACCGTGGCGAGCTCACCGACCTGCTCGCGCTGGGTGCTCTGGCGCGCGTGCAACGGCCGGAGCACCGGCGCGACGAGCAGCAGCAGGAGCGGGACGCCGATGAGCACGACCAGACCAAGTGGGACCGACGTCGAGAGCAGGATCACCGCGACGACGGCGAGCGAGACCACGGCACCTGCGCAGCGGCCGAGGACGTCCATCGCAGATCCGAAGTGCTCCAGGTCGCTTGCCCCGATGCTGACCACCTCGCCGGTGGCGACCCGGCGCTGAAGGGTGCCGCCGAGGTCGACCGCCTTGCGGGTGAGCAGCTGCTGCACGCGGTACGCGGCGGTCAACCAGTTCGACACCGCAGCACGGTGGCGCAGGACGCCGGCGAGCGCACCGAGCAGGCCGAGCCCGAGCAGCGCGAGCGACCAGAGGACGAGGGCGCCGGTGTCCTTGGCCGTCACACCTTGGTCGATGGCCCGGCCCAGGAGCGCGGGCGCCAGGGCCTGGGCCAGCATCCAGATCGTGCCGAACAGCATCGCGAACGCGATTGTCGACACCTGCTGACGGGCGAGCCACAGCAGGAACCGGACCGGCGACGAGATCGTCGGCCGGCCCGGATCGGTCATCGGGTGGTGGCGCACAACGCCTCACGGTATGCGTCGCCACCCACGGCGCTCGACCGGTTTTCCGCGGCCGCCGCCGGCAGCTCAGTGCAGCCGCTCGAGCCCGGGACAGGCGTCGAACCCGGCGTGGGACGTCATGGTCGCGGCCGGCGTCTCTACACTGCGACCAATCAGCCAGCGACGCCGCAAGCAGAGCGAGAGCCGTCCGTGACCTCGTCCCCCGCGCCGGACCTCGTGCTCGTGGTCGACTTCGGCGCCCAGTACGCGCAGCTCATCGCGCGTCGCGTCCGCGAGGCACGCGTCTACTCCGAGATCGTGCCGTCCACGACGGGTGCGGCCGAGATCGCGGCCCGCCGACCTGCGGCGGTGATCCTCTCCGGTGGGCCGTCGAGCGTGTACGCGCCGGGTGCCCCCCAGGTCGACCCGGCCCTGTTCGAGACCGGCGTACCGACGTTCGGGATCTGCTACGGGTTCCAGGCCCAGGCCCGTGCGCTCGGCGGGGCGGTCGCGCAGACCGGCCTGTCGGAGTTCGGGCGTACACAGCTCGTGGTCGCCGAGGCCGGCACCCTCCTGGCCGGACTGCCGAGCGACCTCCCGGTGTGGATGTCCCACGGTGACGAGGTCACCGCCGCGCCGGCCGGCTTCACGGTGCTCGCGAGCACGGCCGGTGCCGCGGTCGCCGCGTTCGAGGACCTCGACCGTCGACATGCCGGCGTGCAGTTCCACCCGGAGGTCCTCCACACCGCCCACGGCCAAGCCGTCCTCGAGCACTTCCTGTACGACATCGCCGGCTGCCGCCCGACCTGGACGATGGTCAACATCGTCGACGACCAGGTCGAGCGCATCCGTGCACAGGTCGGTGGCAAGCGGGTCGTCTGTGGCCTCTCCGGCGGCGTGGACTCCGCGGTCGCCGCTGCGCTCACCCAGCGCGCGGTCGGGGACCAGCTCACCTGCGTGTTCGTGGACCACGGGCTGCTCCGGGCCGGCGAGGCCGAGCAGGTCGAGCGCGACTACGTGGCCGCGACCGGCGTCGATCTGGTCGTCGTCGACGCGCGCGAGCGGTTCCTCGACGCGCTCTCCGGCGTCACCGAGCCGGAGCAGAAGCGCAAGATCATCGGCCGCGAGTTCATCCGGGTCTTCGAGCAGGCCGCCCGCCAGCTGGTCGCCGACGCCGATGCCCACGGCGAGAGCGTGGACTTCCTCGTCCAGGGCACGCTCTACCCGGACGTCGTGGAGTCCGGAGGCGGCACGGGCACAGCCAACATCAAGAGCCACCACAACGTCGGCGGCTTGCCCGATGATCTTCAGTTCGCCCTCGTCGAGCCGCTGCGGACCCTCTTCAAGGACGAGGTCCGCCGCGTGGGAGAGGAGCTCGGGTTGCCACCGGAGATCGTCTGGCGTCAGCCGTTCCCAGGTCCCGGGCTCGGCATCCGGATCATCGGCGAGGTCACCGCCGATCGCCTCGAGACGCTCCGCGCCGCCGACGCGATCGCTCGCGAGGAGCTGAGCCGGGCCGGCCTGGACCGCGAGATCTGGCAGTGCCCGGTCGTGCTGCTCGCCGACGTCCGGTCCGTCGGGGTGCAGGGCGATGGACGGACCTACGGTCACCCGGTCGTGCTGCGGCCCGTGAGCAGCGAGGACGCGATGACCGCGGACTGGTCGCGCCTCCCGTACGACCTGCTCGCGCACATCTCGACCCGGATCACGAACGAGGTCCGCGCCGTGAACCGCGTCGTGCTCGACGTCACCAGCAAGCCCCCCGGCACCATCGAGTGGGAGTGATCCTGCGCTCGTCCGGCAACGCGACGCTCACGACCAGGGCGTCACCGGCCGAGCGCGGCGCTCGCCGTCGACGACCACGTCGACGTGCTCGTCGAAGAACGCCACGTGCTTGGTGATGGCGGCCGCGTCGGGCAGCGGTCCCTCGTACGTCCACGCGATGTCCCGCTGGACTCCGCCGACCTCGATCGCCCAGTACGTGGCGTGGCCCTTGTAGGCGCACGTGGTCCGGGTGTCGGTCGGGGTCAGCAGATCCAGGTGGACGTCTTCGCGCGGCAGGTAGTACCGCGGGGTGAGGTGCGTCTCGAACAGCAGTCGAGCGTTCGTGGTGTCGGCCACGGTCACGCCCTCCACCTCGACCTGCACGTGGCTCGAGCTGCGTCGGACGTCGATGCGGGAGAACGGGTCGCGCGGGTGGCTGACGATCGGTTCGTCCTCCTCGAGCCAGGTGTCGAACGCAGCGAAGTCGAGGACCACGTACCCGGCCAGCTCCGGGTCGGCGAGCCGGAAGCCTGCGCCCGCCAGATCTATGCCGTCGGCGGTCAAGCTGACCGGGTCCCCGTCGGACGAGTGCACCGCGAACGGGGTCCG
>JACCYY010000370.1 GCA_013696235.1 Sporichthyaceae bacterium
CGCTCGGGACGGCCTCGCTCCTGCTTGTGCTCGCTCCACCCGGATCGCCGAACGCGGGCGCGCTCGGCGGGCTCGCCCTGGCCCTGGCGGCCGCTGCCGGGGTGGCGTGGCTCGGGTTCCGCCGTCCTGCCTCGGGCCGGGTGCTCCTGCTCGGGGTGCTCGCAGTCGCGCTGATCGACATCGGGCTGCTCGTGACCGGCGCCAGCCGGCTGCGCTGAGCCGGGTCGGCTCATTGCTGGGTCCCACAGATCGTCCAGGTGGTTCCAAGGTCGCTCGCGCAACCTCGATCTCGACCGCACGGCACCAGCGGCTGCTCATCGAGGAGGAGATCGTGATGGACGAGACCGAGGACCGCACCACCGACCGAATCGAGTCGCCACCGGCTCGCCGCCGGCGACGAGGTGGTGGTGGTGGCCACGGTCGACGGGTCGACGTCGACGGTGGAGCGGCTGATCGACCTGGCCAACCTTCCGGCCTGGCTGGGACTTGGTGGTTCTCACGGTCACCACCTGCCGGACTCAGCGGGCGATGTCGCACCGGAGACCGCCGCGTCGCAGACCGCACAGCCACGGCTCGTCCCCAAGCGAGATCCCCGAGGGGCCCAGCCCAACGCCGACGATGATCAAGGAACTTCTGCCTTCGCTAGGGCAAGAGTTCCTTGATCACCGGCGGGTGGTCGAGAGGTCAAGCCGGTGCGTCAGGAGGCTGCGCGGGTCTCCGACTCGGCGTCGGCGACCGCGTCGGCCAGGTCGTCCCGGGACATCTTCGACCGGCCGGGAATCTTGAGCTTCTGCGCGCGGGCGTAGAGGTCTTCCCGGCTCATGTCCGCCAGCTCCTCGGCGCCGGGTCCCGTGCCCTTCTCCGCGGCCGTCGACGTCGTCGCCACCGGCTCCGGCTCGGCCTTGGCACCGGCACGCTTCTCCTTGGCCGCGGCGATGCTGCGCTCGAGCGCGGCGGTGAGGTCGACCACCTTGGTGTCCTCTTTCTTCACCGGCGCGATCGTGACCTCCTTGCCGTCCTCCTTGGCCTTGGCCAGATCGAGCACGGCCTCGCGGTACGCGTCCTTGTAGCGGTCGGGCTCCCAGGGCACCGTCATCTGCTCGATCAGGCTCTTCGCGACGCCGATCTCCCGGCTGGACAGGTCGACCTGCTCAGGGAGCCGGTCGAGGCTGGTCTTCGGGTCACGTACCTCGTCCGCGTAGTAGAGCGTCTCCAGCACGAGCACGTCGTCGCTCGGCCGGATCGCGGCGAGGTACTGGCGTCCGCGCATGACGAACATCGCGATCCCGACGCGCTCGGCGTCCTGCATGGCTTGGAGCAGCAGTGCGTACGGCTTGCCGGCGTCCTTGTCCTTGGGCGCGAGGTAGTAGCTCTTCTCGAAGTAGATCGGGTCGATCTCGGCGAGGGAGACGAAGTCCCCGATCTCGATGGTCTTGGACTTGCCCGGCTCCACCGACGCGAGCTCCTGCGGCGTCAGCATCACGTAGTCGCCGGACGCCGTCTCGAGTCCCTTGACGATCTTCTCGTACGGCACCTCACGGTCCGTGTCCTCGGCGACGCGCTTGTACTTCACGCGCTTGCCCGTCTCGCGCTCGAACTGGTTGAAGCGCATGTCCCGCTGCTCGATCGCGCTGAAGAGGCCGACCGGCAGCACCACCAGGCCGAAGCTCAGGTAGCCGGTCCAGATCGCCCGTGCCATCGCGTCCTCCTCCGCCGGAACTGCAGCACCGTGCTCGCCCGAGCATTGTCCACCCCGCCAGTCACTCGTGTCTCAGGTCCTCTGGACTCCACAGGAGTAGGGCAGCGGCACGCGGGTAGTCTGACCAGTGCTCCAGCCAGTGATCCAGACCGTCACCGCTCAGCCGCCACGACACCGTGAAAGAGGCGATCCGGCCGTGTCCTCGCCGTCCTCCTCGAGCCAGACCTCCGACTTCGGAGCCAACGAGTGGTTGGTCGAGGTGATGCGCGAGCAGTACGACGCCGACCCGGGCGGGGTGGACCCCGCCTGGCGGGACTACTTCGAGGGCAACGGCGCCGGCCGGACGGGAGCGCCCGAGCCTGAGCCCCGACCCGAGGCACCTGCAGCCGACGTCAAACCGGAACCAGCTCCGGCACCAGCTCCGGCACCGGCACCGGCACCGGCACCGAAGACCGACCCGCAGCCGGTGGCGCAGCAGCGCACGGGCGCGACCAAGCCGGCCGACCAGGCCGTACCGCCGACCGCACCGGAGAAGGCCGAGGCATCCACCACCCCGGCGACCGGCTCGAGCCGGACTCCGAACCAGCCACCGACGCCGGCGGAGAAGTCGGACAAGCCGGTGTCCGAGCCGGAGCGGACGATCCTTCGTGGCGCGGCGGCACGCGTCGTCACGAACATGGAGGCGAGCCTCGAGCTGCCGACGGCGACGAGCGTCCGTGCGGTGCCCGCCAAGCTCGTGATCGACAACCGCATCGTGATCAACAACCACCTCAAGCGCTCACGCGGGGGCAAGGTCTCCTTCACCCACCTCGTTGGCTACGCGATGGTGCGCGCCCTGGCCGACATGCCGGCGATGAACGCCGCGTACGACGTGGCCGAGGGCAAGCCGACACTCGTGCAACCGGTGCACGTCAACCTCGGCATCGCGATCGACCTGGCCAAGCCCGACGGCACGCGACAGCTGCTCGTGCCGTCGATCAAGAACTGCGAGGACATGGACTTCGCCGGGTTCTGGAGCGCGTACGAGGCGGTCATCCGCCGAGCCCGCAGCGGCAAGCTCACGGTCGAGGACTTCGCCGGCACCACGATCAGCCTCACGAACCCAGGCACGATCGGCACCGTCCACTCGGTCCCGCGCCTCGTCCGGGGTCAGGGCACGATCGTCGGTGTCGGTGCGCTCGAGTACCCCGCCGAGTTCCAGGGCGCCTCCGAGGAGACGCTGAGCCGGCTCGGCGTGAGCAAGACCATGACGATCACGTCGACGTACGACCACCGGATCATCCAGGGCGCCCAGTCGGGTGACTTCCTGCGGATCATCCACGCGTTGCTGCTCGGCGAGCGCGACTTCTACGACGACGTCTTCCAGGCGCTGCGGATCCCGTACGAGCCGATCCGCTGGGCCCAGGACGTCGCGGTCAGCCACGAGGACGAGGTCGGCAAGCAAGCCCGAGTGCTCGAGCTGATCCACGCCTATCGCGTGCGTGGGCACCTCATGGCCGACACCGACCCGCTCGAGTACCGGCAGCGCAGCCACCCGGACCTCGACATCGGCAACCACGGCCTCACGCTGTGGGACCTCGACCGGGAGTTCGCCACCGGGTCGTTCGGGGGCGAGAAGCCGTTCATGGAGCTGCGCGACATCCTCGGTGTCCTTCGCGACTCGTACTGCCGCACCGTCGGCATCGAGTACATGCACATCCAGGACCCGGACGAGCGACGCTGGATCCAGACCCGGATCGAGCGCCCGGTCCCCCGCATGGAGCGCGAGGACCAGCTGCGGCGGCTGCGCAAGCTCAACCAGGCCGAGGCGTTCGAAGCGTTCCTGCAGACGAAGTACGTCGGTCAGAAGCGCTTCTCGCTGGAGGGTGCCGAGGCGGTCGTCCCGCTCGTGGACGAGGTCTGCGAGGCGGCGGCGGAGAGCCAGCTCGACGAGGTCGTCATCGGGATGGCCCACCGCGGCCGGCTCAACATCCTGGCCAACATCGTCGGCAAGAGCTACGCGCAGATCTTCACCGAGTTCGAGGGGATCATCGACCCGCGCACGGTGCAGGGGTCGGGCGACGTCAAGTACCACCTCGGCGCCGACGGGATCTTCCAGGCCGAGACTGGCGACACGATCAAGATCTCCCTCGCTGCGAACCCCTCGCACCTCGAGGCGGTTGACCCCGTGGTCGAGGGCATCGTCCGGGCGAAGCAGGACCTCCTCAACCGGGGGCGGGAGTTCCCGGTCCTGCCGCTCCTCGTGCACGGTGACGCAGCGTTCGCGGGGCAAGGCGTGGTCGCCGAGACGCTGAACCTCTCGCAGCTCCGCGGCTACCGCACCGGCGGCACCGTCCACGTCGTGGTGAACAACCAGGTCGGGTTCACGACGTCTCCGGCGGCATCACGCTCGTCGCTCTATTGCACCGACGTCGCGCGCATGATCCAGGCGCCGATCTTCCACGTGAACGGTGACGACCCGGAAGCCTGCGCCAGGGTGGCCAGGCTCGCCTTCGAGTTCCGTCAGGAGTTCAACAAGGACGTCGTCATCGACCTCATCTGCTACCGCAAGCGCGGGCACAACGAGGGTGACGACCCCTCCATGACCCAGCCGCTCATGTACGACCTCATCGAGCAGAAGCGGTCGGTCCGCAAGCTCTACACCGAGGCGCTGGTCGGCCGCGGGGACATCAGCATCGAGGACGCCGAGACCGCCATGCGCGACTTCCAGGAGACCCTGGAGAGCGCGTTCTCCGAGGTCCGCGAGGCGACCAGCCACAGCGCCCACCCGACCGTGCCGCTCTACCCGACCAAGCCGACGCTCTCGGACACCCGTACGGCCATCGAGCCGGAGGTGCTGAAGCGGATCGCCGAGGTACACCTGTCGTTCCCGGACGGTTTCACGGTCCACCCGAAGGTGCTGCCACAGCTGCAGCGGCGCGCCGCCATGCTGTCGGAGGGCGGGGTCGACTGGGCCACCGCAGAGATCTGCGCCTTCGCGTCGTTGCTCATGGACCAACGCGCGGTACGCCTCTCCGGGCAGGACAGCCGCCGCGGCACGTTCGTGCAGCGGTTCGGGATGGTGGTCGACCGCAAGACAGGGGACGAGTACGTGCCGCTCGCCAACCTCTCGACCGACCAGGCGACGTTCCACCTCTACGACTCGCTCCTGTCGGAGTACGCAGCGATGGGTTTCGAGTACGGCTACTCGGTGGCCCGGCCGGAGGCGCTCGTGCTCTGGGAGGCGCAGTTCGGGGACTTCGTCAACGGCGCGCAGTCGATCATCGACGAGTTCATCTCCTCAAGCGAGGCGAAGTGGGGACAGCGCTCCGGTGTCGTCCTCCTGCTCCCGCATGGGTACGAGGGCCAGGGTCCAGACCACTCCTCGGGCCGGATCGAGCGGTTCCTCCAGCTGTGCGCCGGGGGCTCGATGACCGTCGCCCAGCCGTCGACGCCGGCGAACCACTTCCACCTGCTGCGACGCCAGGCCCTCCAGTCCAACCACCACCCGCTCGTGGTGTTCACGCCGAAGTCGATGCTGCGGCTCAAGGCAGCCGTGTCACCGATCGAGGACTTCACCACGGGTGCGTTCCTGCCGATCATCCATGAGCCTGCCGTTGGCGAGCCCGGCACCGTACGGCGGGTCGTCCTGTGCTCCGGCAAGATCAGCTGGCAGCTGCTCGCCGAGCGGGCCAAGGTCAGCGCCGACGACGTCGCTCTCGTGCGGGTCGAGCAGCTCTACCCGCTCGACACCGGTGGAATTCTCGACGTGCTCGCCCAGTACCCGGAGTCGGCCGACGTGGTCTGGGTGCAGGACGAGCCGGAGAACCAGGGCCCGTGGTGGTCGATCGCGCTCTCCCTGGGCGCCGCGATGGGCGACCGCAGGCTGCGCGTGGTCTCCCGTCGGGCGGGCGCGGCTCCGGCGGTCGGGTCGGCCGCGCTGCACACCCGCGAGGCCAACGACCTCAACGCGCGCGCGTTCGCCGCGTCCTGACCAGCGGCCCCATGTACTTCACCGACCGCGGGATCGAGGAGCTCGTCGACCGCCGTGGTGACGAGGAGGTCACGCTCACCTGGCTCGCGGATCGGCTGCGCGAGTTCGTCGATCTCAACCCCGACTTCGAGGTGCCCGTCGACCGGCTCGCCACCTGGCTCGCCCGACACGACGACGACGACTGATCCACATCGCGGCCCCGGCCCCCGGCCCCCGGCCCCGATCATTGGGCGCTGAGAGCCGTCCGCGCCGGCGTGTCGCGGACCCGAGTGCCCATTGATCGGCTGCCGTGCTGGCGACGGAGGCCCGCGGGCCTCCGTCAGGTGGTGAAGACGATCTTGCCGAACACGTCGCCGGCGGCCATGCGGCGGAAGCCTTCGCGGGCCTCGGCGAGCGGGTACGTCGAGTCGATCGTCGGCCGGGTCCCGGTCTGGACGAGAAACCTGGTGAGCCGCTCGAGCTCGTCCCGGGTGCCCATGGTCGAGCCGATCACCCGCAGCCCCAGGAAGAAGACCCGACCCAGGTCCGCCGACGGTGCCGAGCCGCTGGTCGCACCGGTCACCACGACGGTGCCACCGGGGCGGAGCGACTTGAGCGAGTGGGACCACGTCGCCTCCCCGACGGTCTCCATGACGGCGTCCACCCGCGAGGGCAGCCGCGCGCCGGTCTCGAAGGCGTCGGCCGCGCCGAGCTCGACCGCCCGTGCGCGCTTTGCCTCGTCGCGGCTGGTCGCCCACACCTGGTAACCGGCAGCTGACCCGAGCGAGATCAGCGCTGTGGCGACGCCACCGCCGGCGCCTTGCACGAGCACGGTGCCGCCAGGCTGCAGACCGGACTGGGTGAAGAGCATCCTGTACGCGGTGAGCCAGGCCGTCGGGAGGCAGGCCGCCTCCTCGTACGTCAGCTCAGGCGGCTTCGGCACGAGGTTGCCCGCCGGAACGGCGACCCGCTCAGCCAGCGTGCCTGGGTAGCGCTCGGACAGCAGCGACCGCCCTGGGTCGAGCGTCTCGTCGCCGCGCCACCCCGGTGAGGAGACCACCCCGTGCACGATGACCTCGTTGCCGTCCTGGTCGACGCCGGAAGCGTCGCAGCCGAGGACCATGGGGAGCCGGTCCGCACGCAGGCCCACGCCACGCAACGACCAGAGGTCGTGGTGGTTGAGCGCGGCAGCGCGTACCGAGACTGTGGTCCAGCCGTCGGGCACGCCTGGGTCGGGCGCGTCACCCACCTCGAGCCCGCGCACCGGGTCGTCCGGGTCGAACCGCTGAGCGGTCACCGCCAACATGGCGGCACCATAACGATCGGTGGTCGTGACCTCGCGGTCCCGCCGCGTGCCAGGGAGACTGGCCTGCGAACGGTAGTGTTCCGCGACACCCCAGGACGAGGAGATCTTTCATGCGCAGGACTGCACTTCTTGTGCCGCTGGCGGCTGCAGGCCTCCTGCTGTCAGCGTGCGGCGGCGACGACGACACGACCACGCCAACTGATACCGGCGGCAGCGGCAGTGGCGCGACCGACCTCGGTCTGATCTCGGACGGCCAGCTCACGGTGTGCTCCGACATCCCGTACGAGCCGTTCGAGTTCGAGGACGCCGACGCCCCGAGCGGCTACAGCGGGTTCGACATCGACCTCGTGCAGGCCATCGCGGACAACCTCGAGCTCGAGGTCGTCGTGAGCGTCACCGGGTTCGACGCGCTGTCCAGCGGAACGGCGCTCGAGGCGGACTCCTGCGACATGGCGGCTTCCGCGATGACGATCACCGAGGAGCGCAAGGCGAACATCACGTTCGCGGACGCGTACTACGACTCGCTCCAGTCGCTCCTCGTGCCTGAGGACTCCGACGTCGCGTCGATCGACGACCTGGGCGGGAAGAAGGTCGGGGTCCAGAGCTCGACCACCGGTCAGATCTACGCCGAGGAGAACGCGCCCGAGGACACCGAGATCGTCGAGTTCCCGGGCGATACCGAGATGTACGCCGCGCTCCAGGCCGGCAGCGTCGACGCGCTCCTGCAAGACCTCCCGGTCAACCTCGTGCACGTCGAGGACGGCGGCTTGACCATCGCCGAGGAGTACCAGACCGACGAGCAGTACGGCTTCGCGTTGAAGAAGGAGGGCAAGGAAGCCCTCGTCGAGGCGATCAACGAGCAGCTTCAAGCGCTGCGTGACGACGGCACCTACGACGAGATCTACGGGATGTACTTCACCGCCGAATAGCCCCTGCTCGCGCTCGACGGTCGGCCGGCGGACACTGCGCCGGCCGACCAGCCCCGAAAGGACCCGCGTGCGACGGTCGACCCGACAACGGCTGGTGCGGCTCAGCTTCTACGCGCTGTTCGTGGCCGTCGTTGTCCTGGTCGCGGTGTCGGCGGACTGGGAACGGCTGCAGCGGTCGTTCTTCCGGCTGGACATCGCCGGCGAGCAGTTCCCCGACATCGTGGTGATCGCGGCCAAGAACACGGTCGTCTACACAGCGATCGCGTTCGTGGGCGGTCTCGTGTTCGGGCTGGTCTTCGCGGTCATGAAGCTCTCCCCGATCGCGCCCTACCGCTGGCTCGCCACGGTCTACATCGAGGTGTTCCGCGGTCTCCCCGCGCTGCTGACGATCTTCGCGATCGCGTTCATCCTCCCGATCGCCCTGGGTGTGCGGGTGCCCGGTGGAGCGGTCGGCGCGGGCGTCCTCGGTCTGGTTCTGGTGGCCGGTGCATACATGGCCGAGACGATCCGAGCCGGTATCCAGGCCGTGCCGAAGGGTCAGGTCGAGGCGGCTCGATCGCTCGGGATGTCCCCCAGCCGCACGATGGTGTCGATCGTGCTTCCGCAGGCGTTCCGGCTGATCATCCCCCCGTTGACGAACGAGTTCGTGCTGCTGATCAAAGACACCTCGCTGCTCTACATCGCCGGTACGTCGGTGACGACCAAGGAGCTCACCACGTTCGCGCGCGGCGAGGCGTCGACGTCGAGCAACGCGACCCCCTTGCTCGTGGCCGGCGTGCTCTACCTCCTGATCACCGTGCCGCTGACGAGGCTCGTGGCGTGGCTCGAGCGACGGCAGGCGAGGGCTCGGTGACCGACCAGCGCGCCGCGCCGACGGCCGATCCGGCGATCGAGGTGGCCATCGAGGTGGTCGGCCTCCGCAAGTCCTTCGGTGACCACGAGGTGCTCTGCGGCATCGACTTCCGGATCGACACCGGCGAGGTCGTGTGCGTGATCGGGCCTAGCGGGTCGGGGAAGTCGACGCTGCTGCGCTGCGTCAACCTGCTCGAGCAGCCGACGGCGGGCGCGGTGACCATCGAGGGCATCGACGTCCTCGACCCGGAGACCGACATCGACGCGGTCCGGGCCAGGATCGGGATGGTGTTCCAGAGCTTCAACCTCTTCCCGCACCTGTCGGTGCTGCGCAACCTCACGATCGCGCAGCAGCGCGTCAAGCGGCGGAGCAAGGACGAGGCGATCGCGGTCGCCCGAAAGAACCTGGAGCGGGTAGGGCTGGCCGAGAAGGAGAGCGCGTACCCGGCGCACCTGTCGGGCGGTCAGCAGCAGCGCGTCGCGATCGCCAGGGCGCTCTCGATGGACCCTGACCTCATGCTGTTCGACGAGCCGACGTCGGCGCTGGACCCCGAGCTCGTCGGAGAGGTGCTCGCAGTGATGCGCGGGCTCGCCGCCGAGGGCATGACGATGATGGTGGTGACCCACGAGATGGCCTTCGCCCGCGAGGTCGCCGATCGGGTCGTGTTCATGGACG
>JACCYY010000372.1 GCA_013696235.1 Sporichthyaceae bacterium
GTAGCAAGCAAACCAAGGATCCCCCCGATGACCCCTGGAGGAGTCATGACCTTCCTTTCCCGCTCCGCCCGCCGCGCGGTGCTCGCCAGTTCCGCGGCGCTCCTCTGCGCGGCCGCCACGATGGCCGCGGCCACGCCCAGCCTGGCCGGCTGTGCGCGACGCCGTACGGCTGCTCGCGACGGCGCCTGCCGCGGGCTGACGTACCGATGCGACGACAAGGAGAACCGCCGACGGGTGCGATGTCACCGAACTTCGGACGCAGTTCCCCAGAGATCGAACTCTGCCCCTCCGCCAGCCGTGGAGGGGGTAGCAAGCAACCAAGAATCCCCCCGATGACCCCTGGAGGAGTCATGACGTTCACTTCCCGCTCCGCGCGCCGCGCGGTGCTCGCCGGCTCCGCTGCGCTGCTCTGCGCCGCCGCCTCGTTGTCCCTGGCCACCCCAAGCATCGCCGGCGGCGAGACCTGCAGGGGCGAGCAAGCAACGTTCGTCGGGACCCCCGGCCGGGACGTGTTCAACGGTGGTCCCGGCCGTGACGTCGTGGTCACGCTCGGCGGCAACGACGACATCGACGCCGGTGGCGGCAACGACCTGATCTGTGCCGGTGGCGGCCGGGACGAGATCGACGGCGACGCCGGCAACGACGAGATGTACGGGCAGGGCGGAAACGACGAGATGGACGGCCAGAGCGGCGACGACACGCTGATCGGCGGCAGGGGCGACCGCGACGACGCCGACGGCGAGATCGGCTTCGACACCTGCAACGCCGAGATCGAGGACCAGTGCGAGGCCTGACCTCGGCCACACCTCCGCGTTGATCATGGCGTTCTATTGCCGATGATCATCAGCTGACCCAACCCGCGGCCCGCCGCGGTCACGAGCGAGACGGCTCGGGACCGTGGCGGGCTGCTGGCTTTGACGCGTACGTGCGGCGACGGGCTCGAGCGCCTGCGCTGGCATGCTGCTCTCGTGGGAGTCGACCGCGCCGCGTTGTTCCGGCTGGCCACGAGCGAGCGCTTCGAGCGGGCCGTCAAGGTCCTGCCCGGTGGTGACGCGCAGGCCTGGCGGTCAGCGTCCCGGTACGTCGCTGGTCGGTCCCGCCCGGAGGCGCTGGCCAGCGTGGCCGGCCTGCTCGGCCGTGGTCACGGCGTCAGCGTTGACCTGTTCGGCGAGCTGGTCCGCGACACCAAGGTCGCCGAGCGGGTGGCGGAGGACTACGTACGCCTGGCGGCCGCGCTTCCCGTGCCGCCGGCCGACGCGTGGCTGTCCCTCGACCTGTCCCACCTGGCGCTCGACACCGATCCCGCTGGTGCCGCTGCTCGGCTGGCGACGGTTGCCGGAGCGTTGCCACCCGGTCGGCGCGTGCAGGTGGGCGCGGAGGACGCCTCGCGTACCGACGCCGTGCTCACCTGCGTCCTCGACGTCGCCGGACGCGGTCTCGCCGATCGACTGGGCGCGACGCTTCAAGCCAACCTGCTCCGCTCTCCGGACGACTGCGACACGCTCACCGGCGCCGGGCTGCACGTGCGACTGGTCAAGGGCGCATACGTCGAGGCGTCGGCGGTGCATCCGTACGGTGAAGCCACCGACGTCGCGTACCTCCGCCTGGCTTTCCGCCTGGCCACGGCTGGCACCCCATGGTCCATGGCCACTCACGACGGTCGCCTCCGCGAGGCGCTGCTGCTGGCGCTCGGCCCGGTGCCGGTCGAGCAGCTCCTCGGGGTTCGCCCCGAGATCGCCGACGAGCTGCGCGAGCGGCAGGTGCCCACCCGGATCTACGTCCCGTACGGCCCGGAGTGGTTCCGCTACTGGCTCCGACGGCTGGCCGAATCCCGGGGCGCGTGAGGCGGTCGGTCCAGGCGGAGCCTCGGGGCCGCTACGCCGAGTTGACGAAGATGTGCGACGCCGTGACGAGATCGAGCTCGGCGGTCTCGCCACCGCGGCCGATCCGCACGCCGTCTGGTGACTCACTCACGGCCACGACGTGACCGGGCATTGCCCCGACGCGGCGGAGTGCCGACATCGTCGTGAGCTGCTTCTGCGCCTCCTCGGTGATCCGGCGCACCCGGACCGACGCCGCACCCGACGAGAGGTCCACCCGGTCCAGCGCGACGACGCCGACCCGGAAGTTCTCGGCGGTCTGGGTCTCCCCCAGCTCCTCCAGCCCTGGGATCGGCGTGCCGTACGGGGACTCGGTCGGGTGGTCGAGCAGCTCCAAGAGCCGGCGCTCGACGGCCTCGCTCATCACGTGCTCCCAGCGGCACGCCTCCTCGTGGGCGTCCTCCCAGTTCAGGCCGATGACGTCGATGAGCAGTCGCTCGGCCAGGCGGTGCTTGCGCATGACCCGCATGGCCAGGGACTGGCCGAGTG
>JACCYY010000380.1 GCA_013696235.1 Sporichthyaceae bacterium
AACCGCTGGCTGCTCTCGACGATCCCGAGCATGATGATCTTCGACGACCACGACATCCACGACGACTGGAACACCTCGATCGCGTGGCGGAGGCAGATCGCCGCGTTGTCCTGGTGGCACGACCGGATCGTCGGCGGCCTCGGGTCCTACTGGGTCTACCAGCACGCCGGGAACCTCTCGATCGCCGACCGCTCGGCTGATCCGTTCTACGCCGCGATCAAGGCGGCGGACGGGGATGCGGGTGCGGTGGTCGACGAGTTCGCCGACCTGGCCGACAAGTACCCGGAGCGCAACCGCTGGAGCTACAGCCGCGACATCGGCAAGGTCCGGCTCGTCGTCCTGGACTCGCGGTGCGGACGGGTGCTCCGGCCCGGGATCCGCAAGATCCTCGACGACACCGAGTGGGCCTGGTTCGACGACCTCGCGCAGGGCGGAATCGACCACCTGCTGATCGGCACCTCACTCCCGTACCTGCTGCCGCGCGGGTTGCACGAGATGGAGTACTGGAACGAGGAGGTGGGCGACGGCCGCTGGGGCAAGCGCGCCGCCAAGTTCGCCGAGACGGTCCGCCAAGCCGTCGACCTCGAGCACTGGGCGGCTTTCCACGACTCGTTCGACCTCATGGCAGACGTGGTCACCGAGCTGTCGAGCGGATACCGCGGTCCGGCGCCGGCGAGCATCGTGTTCCTGTCCGGCGACGTCCACTACTCGTACCTCATGCGCGCCGAGACGGTCGAGGACCGCCGACCGGGTACGCGCGACCAGCACAGCGCGATCTTCCAGGCGACCTGCTCACCGATCCGTAACCCGCTCTCGCGCGTGATGCGGTACGCGAACACGTTCGCGTCGTTCGGCATCGCGGGTGTCCTCGGCCGGCTGCTGGCCAGGTCCGCGGGCCTGCATGAGCAAGCACTGCGGTGGAAGCTCGTGCAGGGCCCGAAGTTCAACAACGCGCTGGCGACGCTGGACCTCGACGGCCGCCGCGCGAAGCTGCGGTGGGAGACCGCGAAGCTCGAGCCGGGCGAGGACCTTCCAGACGTCGTCGAGATCGCCGCCGTCGACCTGGTTCCGTGACGCACGACGTCATCGAGAGACCGTCGACACGATGCCGTAGCCTCCCCGGGTGCAGGTCGCGGTCCCGGCTGAAACTCGCCCCGGCGAGCGGCGGGTGGCGCTCGTTCCCGACGCGGTGCCTCGACTTGTGCAGGCCGGTCTCGTCGTCACCGTGGAGGCCGGAGCCGGCCTGGCCGCGTACGCGAGCGACCGGGCCTACGCAGACGCCGGAGCCGAGGTCCGCCGCGGCCCGGTGATCGACGACGCGGACGTGGTGCTCTCGGTTCGCGCGCTCGACCCGGTCCAGGTCGCCCGTCACGTGCGTCCGGGCACCGTCACGATCAGCCTGCTCCAACCGGCCGCCGAGCTCGACGCGATCGTGGCGCTGCGCGACCGTCAGGCGACGTCCTTCAGCCTGGACCTGCTGCCGCGCATCTCCCGCGCCCAGAGCATGGACGCGCTGTCGTCACAGGCCTTGGTTGCCGGCTACCGCGCGGTGCTGATCGCGGCCGACCGGCTGCCGCGCTTCTTCCCGCTCGCCATGACCGCGGCCGGCACCATCCCGCCGGCAGTCGTGCTCGTGCTCGGTGCGGGCGTGGCCGGGCTGCAGGCGATCGCAACTGCGCGGCGGCTGGGTGGGGTCGTGGAGGCGTACGACGTCCGGGCCGCGGCCGCCGACGAGGTGCGGTCCCTGGGCGCCCGGTTCGTGGAGCTCGAGCTCGAGACGCAAGAGGGCAGCGGCGGCTACGCCAAGGTGGCGAGCGAGGAGTTCCTGGCCCGACAACGCGAGCTGATCGGCCGCCACGTCGCTGCCGCCGACGTCGTGATCACCACCGCTGCCGTCCCCGGCCGCACCGCACCGGTGCTGGTGACCCGCGGGATGGTCGAGGCGATGCGTCCCGGTGCGGTGGTGGTGGACCTGGCCGCCGAGACCGGCGGCAACTGCGAGCTGTCCGTCGCGGGCGAGGAGATCATGCACGGCGGCGTGCTCGTCCACGGCGCCCGTGACATCGCCTCGTCCATGCCCGACCACGCGTCCAGGCTCTACGCGCGCAACGTCAGCGAGCTGCTGCTGCTGCTCCACGGGGGCGCGGCACACGGCGCCACGGCTGCCCCGCCGCTCGTCCCCGACTTCGGCGACGAGGTCGTGGCCGGCTGCTGCGTCACGTACGGCGGCGCTGTTCGGCACGAGCCGACGGCGGCACTCCTGGCCGACCCCGGAGGAGGACCGGCATGAGCGGCGGCATGGCGCTGCTGACGATCTTCGTGCTGGCGGTCTTCGTCGGCTTCGAGGTCGTGTCGAAGGTGTCCACGACCCTGCACACCCCGCTCATGTCCGGCGCCAACGCGATCCACGGCGTGATCCTGGTCGGCGCGATCATCGTGGCCGGTCACGCGGACGACACGTACGTCCTGGCCCTGGCGCTGGTCGCGGTGGTGCTGGCCACGGTGAACATGGTCGGCGGGTTCGTCGTGACCGACCGCATGCTGGAGATGTTCCGCCGGCCCCGCGCCCGGCCCGCGCCCGGCGACGCGGAGCGACCCGCGTGACGCCGGCCTGGGCGCAGGTCGCCTACCTGGTCGCCGCCGCGTGCTTCATCGTCGCGCTGAAGGGGCTGTCCTCGCCGCGGACCGCTCGGGTCGGCAACCTCGTCGGGGCCGCCGGCGCGGCGCTCGCGGTGGTCGTGGTCCTGCTCGCCGGGGACATCGACAACGTCGGGTGGATCCTCGGTGCGATCGGTGTCGGCATGGTGGCCGGCGTCCCCGTGGCCCGCCGGGTCCAGATGACGTCGATGCCCCAGCTGGTCGCGCTGTTCAACGGCGTCGGCGGCGGCGCCGCGG
This sequence comes from Sporichthyaceae bacterium, assembly GCA_013696235.1. Classification (GTDB taxonomy): domain Bacteria; phylum Actinomycetota; class Actinomycetes; order JACCYY01; family JACCYY01; genus JACCYY01. The sequence continues at coordinate 2,896 of JACCYY010000380.1, forward strand.
CGATCGTCGCGGCCATCGAACTGACCGATCCGGGTCCCCAGCTGCTGAGCGGGGGAGGGCCGGAGAGTGGTGGGCTGCCCCTCGCCGCCGCGATCGTCACGCTCGTGATCGGAGCGGTCTCGTTCAGCGGCTCGCTGGTGACGTTCGCGAAGCTGCAGGAGCTCATGACGACCCGGCCGGTGCTGATCAACGGCGGACCGGTGATCTTCGCGGCCCTCATCGCCGCAACCGTCGCGGTCGGCGTCGCGGTCGGCCTGGCGAACGGCACCGGCGCCGGTCCGATCTGGGGCGTGCTCGGGCTGGTCGTGCTCTCGCTCGCGCTCGGCGTGCTGTTCGTGCTGCCGGTCGGCGGCGCCGACGTCCCGATCGTGATCTCGCTGCTCAACGCGTTCACCGGCATCGCGGTGGCCGCCGGCGGCTATGTCCTGGACAACACGCTCCTGCTGGTCGCCGGCACCCTGGTCGGCGCGTCCGGCACGATCCTCACCCGGGCCATGGCGGCGGCGATGGGCCGCTCGCTCGCGAACATCCTGTTCGGAGCGTTCCGGGGCGGGTCGACGGCTGGATCGACCGCCGAGAGCGACCGCCCCGTGCGCTCGAGCGGTCCGGAGGACGTCGCGATCGTGCTCGGCTACGCGCAGAAGGTGATCATCGTCCCGGGCTACGGCCTCGCGGTCGCGCAGGCCCAGCACGTCGTGCACGAGCTGGCCCAGCTCCTGGCCAAGCGCGGCGTCGACGTCTCGTACGCGATCCACCCGGTGGCCGGTCGCATGCCGGGCCACATGAACGTGCTGCTCGCCGAGGCGAACGTCCCCTACGAGCAGCTGCTCGAGATGGAATCGGTGAACGGCCAGTTCCCACGGACCGACGTCGCCCTGGTCGTCGGCGCCAACGACGTCGTGAACCCTGCGGCGCGAACCACCCCCGGGAGCCCGATCTACGGCATGCCGATCCTGGACGTCGACCACGCCAAGTCCGTGGTGTTCCTCAAGCGGTCGATGCGTCCTGGCTTCGCCGGCATCGAGAACGAGCTGCTCTACGACGCGCGGACGTCGCTGGTCTTCGGCGACGCGAAGGACTCGCTCACCAAGATCGTGTCCGCGCTCAAGTCGGTGTAACGGCAGCCGTTCGCTCTCGCCGGCCGAGGATGGGTGACGGAGCGTTCGGTCGCGCGTAGCGTGCGGAGCTAGTGCGCTACCCGCGCCGCGACCCGGGAGGAGCCCCTCGATGGCCGATCTACCCCGCCGTCACAAGATCGTCCTCGACGAGGACAGGCTGCCGACCCGGTGGTACAACGTCGTGCCGGACCTGCCGTCCCCACCGCCGCCGCCCCTGCACCCGGGCACCCTCCAGCCGGTTGGTCCCGACGACCTGGCCCCGCTGTTCCCGATGGCCCTGATCGAGCAGGAGGTCAGCTCGGAGCGGTTCATCGACATCCCGGTCGAGGTGCAGGACATCTACCGCCTCTGGCGGCCGACCCCGATGTTCCGCGCGTGGGGGCTCGAGCGGGCCCTCGGGACGCCGGCCCGCATCTACTACAAGTACGAGGGCGTCTCGCCGGTCGGATCGCACAAGCCGAACACGTCGGTGCCGCAGGCGTTCTACAACGCGCAGGCCGGGGTGAAGCGGCTCACCACCGAGACCGGTGCCGGCCAGTGGGGCAGCGCGCTCGCGTTCGCCTGCTCGCTGTTCGGGCTCGAGTGCGAGGTCTGGCAGGTGGGTGCTTCGTACGACCAGAAGCCGTACCGGCGGATCATGATGGAGACGTTCGGCGCACGGGTCCACCGGTCACCATCGGACCTCACGGAGTCCGGGCGCCGCTTCCTCGCCGAGAATCCGGAGCACACCGGCTCGCTCGGCATCGCGATCAGCGAGGCGGTGGAGGTTGCCGCGCAGGACCCCACGGCGGGGTACGCGCTGGGAAGCGTGCTCAACCACGTGCTCATGCACCAGACGGTGATCGGCGAGGAGGCGCTCGAGCAGCTCGCGTCCGTGGGCGAGACGCCTGACCTGATCGTCGGCTGCACGGGTGGCGGGTCGAACTTCGGCGGTCTCACGTTCCCGTTCATCCGCGAGACGCTCGCCGGGAGGATGGCCCCGGTGATCCGCGCCGTCGAGCCGGAAGCCTGCCCGTCGCTCACCAAGGGCACCTACCAGTACGACTTCGGTGACACGGCCGGCCTCACGCCATTGCTCAAGATGCACACGCTCGGCCACGACTTCGTGCCGGACCCGATCCACGCCGGCGGACTTCGCTACCACGGGATGGCGCCGTTGACGAGCCATCTGTACGAGCTGGGGCTGATGGAGGCGATCTCGATCGGCCAGACGGAGTGCTTCGCCGCGGCTGTGCAGTTCGCGCGGACGGAAGGGATCATCCCCGCACCCGAGCCGACGCACGCGCTGGCGGCCTGCATCCGCGCGGCACTGCAGTGCAAGGAGACCGGGGAGGAGAAGGTCATCCTCACCGCGCTCTGCGGCCACGGCTACCTCGACCTCGGCGCCTACGACTCGTACAACACCGGCCAGATGGTCGACCGTGCGTTCTCCGACGACGACCTGGCCGCCGCGCTCGCGTCGGTCCCGAAGGTGCCGGCCTGACCCGCCCGGCTGCTGGGCTGCTCGTGCACGGTGATGACCTTCGGCGCGGGGACGGGATCAACCGCGACGCGTGTTGATGTCGAGGACGGGGCACCACCCGTGTCGGGAGTGATCGTCACCACGCGGTAGACTCCTCTCGTCGGCGCGAACAGCGCGCCGCAGCTTCTCGGCGCAGCCTGCGCCATCGGTGGCACCGACCACCGGGATCGTCAGCAAGTCCTTCCTCCCGCCGAGTTCTCGCGGTTGATGGATCTTCACGACGTTCCACGTCCTGGAGGACAACTTCTTGTCTCGTCAGTTCCGCACGTCCACGTCGTCCACTCGCAACTACGCCTCCGGCAGCGCCACCGCCAGTCGCCCCAACCGCAGTGGATCTTCAGACTTCTCCTCCTCCCAGCGCGGTGGCCAGCGCCGTCGCCCGAACCGCTCGCCCGGCTCGTCCGGTGCGGGCCACTCTCGCTCGCCCGCTCCGTCCCCCGCTGCAACCGTGTTCACGCCGACGCCGTTCGTCGAGGCCGCCTCGTTCGCCGAGCTCGGCCTGCCGACGGCGATCGTCGAGCGACTCGCGTACGAGGGGATCATCAAGCCGTTCCCGATCCAGTCCGCGACCGTTGCCGACGCCCTCGCCGGCCGCGACGTCCTCGGCCGCGCCCAGACCGGATCGGGCAAGACGCTCGCGTTCGGCCTCCCGATGCTGGCTCGGCTCGCCCGCCGGCCGCCTGCGCCGTACCGCCCGCTCGGTCTTGTGCTCGTCCCGACCCGTGAGCTCGCCATGCAGGTGGTCGACGCGCTCGCGCCGATCGCCCGCGGCGTCGGGGTCGACGTCCTGCTCGTCGCCGGCGGCCTGCCGATCGGCAAGCAGATGAACGCGCTGCAGCGCGGCGTGCACATCGTCGTGGCGACCCCGGGCCGGCTCACCGACCTCGTGGACCGCGGCGCGGCCCGCCTGGACGCGGTCGAGGTCGTCGTCCTCGACGAAGCCGACCGGATGGCCGACATGGGCTTCCTGCCGGTCGTCACGGCGTTCCTCCTGGACTGCCCCAGCGACGGCCAGCGACTGCTCTTCTCCGCCACGCTCGACCGCGACGTCGACGTGCTGGTCCATCGGCACATGCACGACCCGGTCGTTCGCTCGATCTCGCCCACCACGGCCAGCGTCGAGTCGATGTCGCACCACGTCCTGGTCGTGTCCGCGGACGACAAGGCCGACGTCACCGCGCACGTCGCCAACCGGGAGGGTCGCTCGATCCTCTTCGTCCGGACGAAGCACGGGGCGGACCGGATGGCCAAGGCACTGCGCACGCGCGGCGTGCTGGCGGCGTCGCTGCACGGCGACAAGACCCAGTCGGCGCGGACGAAGGTGCTCGACCAGTTCCGGGACGGCACCGTGCCGGTGCTCGTCGCGACCGACGTCGCAGCCCGCGGCATCCACGTCGACGACGTCGGCCTCGTGCTGCACGTCGACCCGCCGGCGAGCTCCAAGGACTACCTGCACCGGTCCGGCCGCACCGCTCGCGCCGGCGGCAGCGGCACGGTCGTCATGCTCGCCCTGCCGCAGCAGCGGCGCGAGGTCGACGAC
>JACCYY010000014.1 GCA_013696235.1 Sporichthyaceae bacterium
GAGCCGGCGGATTTACAGTCCGCTCCCTTTGACCACTCGGGCAACCTGCCGGTGCCACCTCGCGGCGGCGGCTTGACAGGATAGCCGACTGATCGGGTGCCTCCGGGTCTCGATCACGGCCGTCTCCAGACCTGCCGGACGGCTGCGGCGCACGCGCAGAGAGGGAGGACAGCCAATGGCTGACTCATCGTTCGACGTGGTGAGCAAGGTCGACCGACAGGAGATCGACAACGCCCTCAACCAGGCCGCGAAGGAGATCGCGACCCGGTTCGACTTCAAGAACGTCGGGGCCTCGATCGCGTGGTCTGGCGACAAGATCGAGATGGTCGCCTCGTCCGAGGACAGGGTCAAGGCCGTGCTCGACGTGTTCAGGGACAAGCTCGTCAGGCGCGGCATCTCGCTCAAGGCTCTCGACGCCGGCGAGCCACGGCTCTCGGGAAAGGACCACCACATCACCGCTTCGATGCAGGACGGCATCACGCAGGAGAACGCGAAGAAGGTGGCGAAGATCATCCGGGATGAGGGACCCAAGGGCGTGCGGGCTCAGATCCAGGGCGACGAGCTCCGCGTCAGCGCGAAGAAGAAGGACGACCTCCAGGAGGTCATCGCCCTCCTCAAGGGTCAGGAGCTCGACTTCGCGATCCAGTTCACCAACTACCGCTGACGGCTGGCCGGTCCCGCCTGGGCAGGGTCAGCAGCGGGGCGCGACCCGCTTGCGGGTGTCGGTGTAGACGTAGCCGTCGGAGAAGTATCGGCCGGGTCGGTCGCTGTCCCAGATCCGCGTCTCGTAGTCGAAGATCGGGCTGTACACGGACTCGCCGCGGGTTTGGCACCGGATCCGCACGACGGCGTCGTCGGGCAGCGTACCGACGACGTCACCGGAGGTCCGTGGCTTGTTGCGGACGTTGAGCGCCCCGCCCTCGGTCATCACCACACCGACCACGATGTTGTCGCCGGTCACCCTGAGCACGGCCTTGCGGGCCTCGTTCAGATAGATCTTGAAGGCGCGTGAGTTGTACGTCGACCACGGCTGGAACGTGCTGGAGCGGTCGCGGTAGATCTGGTAGGCGGCGTCGGCGTTGCACTGCAGGTTGTACGCGCACGTGTCGCCTACACCTGGGTGGTAGCAGTCGTTGATCTGCCAAGCGCCGCGGTCACGAGAGCCGTCCGGGCAGCCCTGGGTCTGACCGTTCGTCCCGGTGGCCGACGGGTTGCAGCCGGACTCGGCCATCGCGATGGCCGTCGCCACCACGAGGTCGGTGCCAGACCACCCGGCCCGGTCGGCCGCCCTGGCGCACTTGTGCAGCGGCAGCGCTTCCTGCGTGGTGACGACCCGGCTCAGGTAGAGCGCAGCCTCAGCCTCGGCTGTCCGTTGGGCGTCCCCGCCGCTCCCGGCCTGCGCCGCGGTCATCACCGAACCGGCCAACACCATCGCGAGGACCACGACCATTGCGCGTGCCGTGCGTCGACGGCTCAGTCCTTGTCCGTGCGTCATCGTGCCTCCAGGTGTTGCTGCCGTGATCGATGGGACAGGTGTGACAACAGTCGCGAGCTCCGGATCGTAGTGCGATCCCCTTGATTGCGGTAGCCCACCGCGTTCCGGGGGGCCGGATGGTCGCCGGGGATCAGCGCGGGTAGCCGGCCATGCGCTCGAGCCGCGCAACCCGGTCCGCCATCGGCGGGTGGGTGCTGAACAGCCGGGACCAGCCCTCGGGCCGGAACGGGTTCGCGATCATCAGCGCGCTCGTGGTCTGCAGCTCCGGCGCGGGTCGAAGCGGCAACGCCCGCGTACCGGCCTCGAGCTTGCGCAAGGCGGCCGCGAGACCGAGCGGGTCGCCGGTGAGGACCACCCCGGACGCGTCGGCCTCGTACTCGCGTGACCGGCTCACGCCGAGCTGGACCACCAGCGCTGCGACCGGCGCCAGCACGAGCAGGAACAGCCCGTTGACCAGACCGCCGTCCTCGTCGTCAGCGGGTCGCCCGAACGGCAGCAGCCAGGCGAGCTGGACACCGAGCATGACGGCGCTGGCCAACGCTGTGGTGATCGACGAGACGAGGATGTCCCGGTTGAGGACGTGCGAGAGCTCGTGCGCCAGCACCGCGCGGAGCTCGCGCTCGTCCAGCATCGTGAGGATGCCTTCCGTGCAGCACACCGCCGAGTGCCGCGGGTCCCGCCCGGTCGCGAACGCGTTCGGCGCGGCGGTCGGCGAGACGTAGAGGCGCGGCATCGGCTGTCGCGCGCCGGTCGAGAGCTCGCGCACGATGCGGTACATCACCGGCTGCATCGCCTCGCTCACGGGGTACGCCCGCATCGCCCGCAGCGCGACCTTGTCACTCGCGAGATACGCGGCGCAGTTCATGCCGATCGTCGCGACGAGGGCCACGACCAGCCCGAGCGGGCCGAAGAACGAGCCGACGACGAGGATCAGCCCGGACAGCGCGGTCAAGAGCGCAGCCGTCCGGAGCGTGTTCCGCGAGGCGTGCACCAGCCCTCCCGTCAGCAGGGTCGAGATCCGGGGGCGGGGCGGGCCCTCGACACCGCCACCGCGTGGACAACGAGCACGCGGGGTGCCCACGTTCCCGGCCTGCGGTCGGCACCCACCCGGTCACAGCACCGCGAGCACGGCCTGCGGCCAGATCGACAGCGCGACGCCGCCTGCAAGCGCGAGCCCGACCGCGACGGACGGCGCTCGACCGTGCGCGCGGATCTCGAGCCCACCTTCGTAGGGCGACGCGGCGGGGATGGCGAAGATGACCGCCGTCCAGCGTAGGTAGTAGGCCAGCCCGAGCACGACGTTCACCGCCATCACCACCGCGAGCCAGCCGAGCCCGGCATCCACAGCGGACCGGAGCACGACGACTTTCGTGACCAGCCCGGCGACCCCTGGTGGTACGCCGGCCAGCGAGACGAGGAAGAACGCGAGCGCGATGCCCGCCAGCGCGCTGGTCCGGATCATCCCGGTGTAGTCCGCGACGGTTCTTGCCCCGGTCGTCCCCCGAAGGCTGTCGGTCACCGCGACCACCGCGAACGCGCCAAGGTTCATCACGGCGTAGACGGCGAGGTAGGCGATCGTGGCAGCCGCACCGTCGAGGGCGAGCCCGCGCGCGCTGGTTGCGATCCCGGCCGCGGCGAGCGGGACGAGCATGAAGCCCGACTGCGCTATCGAGGACCAGGCCAGGAGGCGTACGACGTCGGTCTGCCGCAGCGCCCCGAGGTTGCCGATCGTCATGGTCAGCGCGGCGATGATCGCGAGCACGGTGCCCCATGCCTCGCCGTACGGACGAAGCCCGAACCACAGCACGACCAGCAGACCGGCGAAACCGCCGGACTTCGAGACGACCGAGAGGAACGCCGCGACCCGGACCGGTGCGCCCACGTACGCGTCGGGCACCCAGCCGTGGAACGGCACGGCGGCGACCTTGAAAAGGAGCCCGGCGAGCAGCAGCGTCGCGCCGACCGCGGCGACCGGTGTCGACGCGGTCCCGGCGACGAGCGCGCCGGCGAGCAGGTCGAAGTAGAGCGTGCCGGTGACGCCGTACAGCAGGGCCGCGCCGAAGAGCATCACGGCGAGGGCCACCACCGACACGAGAAAGGCCTTGAGGGCGCCCTCCGCGGCCGACGGGTGCTCGCGCGTCTGACCAGCCGGCAGCGCGATCATCGCGAAGGCCGGGAGCGAGAGCACCTCGAGCGCGATCACCAGGGTCAGCACGTCGCGCGAGGCAGCGATCGCCATCGCGCCCGCCAGCGAGACGAGCAGCAGGAAGTGGTACTCCCCAGACAGCCGGCCAGACAGCCGGCCCGACAGCCGGCCCGGTGCCCCTGGCGCCGGACCTGGATCGTCCCGGACCGGAAGCATGATCACGACGGCGGCGCCGACGAGCGAGATCGCCTGCAGCGCCCAGGTGATCGGCTCGACCACGAACGAGCAGGCCGACAGCCCACCACCGGCATCGATGCAGAACGTGCCCCGCTCACGGTCCGTCTGAGCCACCAGGAGGGCGCCGGCGAGGACGACCACGCCCAGCGTCGGCCACCGCAGCGCGGCTCGGCGCGCGGGCGGCACCCACAGATCGGCGAGCAGAACACCGATCGAGCCGAGCGCCACCACGAGCGTCGGGCCCAGCGCCACCCAGTCGACCGACTGCACGAGCGACGTCATTCGGGGCCACCGCGGGATCGAGAGCGAAGCGAGCGAGCGCGGGGTCCCCGAGGAGTCGCGAGCGCAGCGAGTGACTTCGTGGGGTGCATGTGTGGGGTGATCATGAAAAGGCTCCGTGCCCGGTGAGCGCCTGGCCGATCACCAGGCTGTGCACCTCCGAGGTGCCCTCGTAGGTGAGCACCGACTCGAGGTTGTTCGCGTGCCGGAGCACGCCGTACTCGAGCGTGATGCCGTTCGCACCGAGGATCGTGCGGCACTCACGGGCGATCTTCAGCGCCTCGCGCACGTTGTTGAGCTTGCCCAGGCTGACCTGGCGTCCTTCGAGCCGGTGCTCGTCCTTGAGCCGGCCGAGGTGCATCGCCAGCAGGAACGCCTTTTGCAGCTCCAGCGCCATGTCCGCGAGCTTGGCCTGGGTGAGCTGGAATGCGGCCAGCGGGCGCCCGAAGACCTCGCGCTCGCAGGCATACGCGATCGCGGTCTCGAGGCAGTCCCGGGCCGCGCCGACCGCGCCGAACACGATCCCGAACCTGGCCTCGTCGAGGCAGGACAGCGGGCCACGCAGGCCACGGGCCTCGGGCAGCACCGCCGAGGCCGGGAGCCGTACGCCGTCGAGCACGAGCTCGGAGGTGATCGACGCTCGCAGCGAGAGCTTGCCGTGCATCGTGGTGGCGGAGAATCCCGCAGTGCCGACCGGCACGAGGAACCCACGGATGCCGTCGTCGGTCTGCGCCCACACGACCGCGACGTCGGCGACCGAGCCGTTGGTAATCCACATCTTCGTGCCGTCGAGCACCCAGCCGTCGCCCTCACGTCGCGCCCGGGTGCGCATGCCGCCGGGGTTGGAGCCGAAGTCCGGCTCCGTCAGTCCGAAGCAACCGATCGCCTCGCCGGCGGCCATCCGCGGCAACCACGCGGTCTTCTGCTCCTCGCTCCCCCACCGCCAGATCGCGAACATCGCCAGCGACCCCTGCACGGAGACGAAGCTGCGGGTCCCGGAGTCGCCGGCCTCGAGCTCGAGGCAGGCGAGCCCGTACGAGGTCGCGCTGGTCCCCGCGCAGCCGTAGCCCTGCAGGTGCATGCCGAGGAGACCCAGCGCCCCGAAGTCCTTGGCCAGGTCGACCGGGAACGTGCCGGCCTCGTACCAGGAGGCGACATCCGGCCGGATGCGCTCGGCGACGAAGCGCCGGACGGTCGCCTGGATGTCGCGCTCGTCGTCGGTGAGCAGATGGTCGATGACCAGGAGCTCCAACGCACCGACCCGTTCAGTCGCCATGCGTCCTCCTCCGGTCGGCGAGCTCTCGGGCGGCCAGCTCGACCCTGTCCGATGCCACCAGGACGTGCAAGGCGGCGGCGCCGAGGGGGACGAAGCTGTCCTCCGCGGCCACCCGAGCCAGCGGCCCACGGAAGCCCGCGTCGAGCAGAGCGGCCATGACGCCTTCGGCGACGCCGCCGGTCCGCCGGGTCTCGTCCACGACGAGCACCCGGCCGGTGGCGTGTGCGGCGTCGAGCAGGTCGTCCAGCGGGAGCGGCGCGAGCCAGCGCAGGTCGACCACGCGCGCGGCGATGCCGTCAGCGGCGAGCCGGGCGGCCACCGACAGCGCCATCGGGACGCCGTTGCCGAACGTGACGAGCGCGAGATCGCCGCCGTCACCCCAGGTGCGGGCTCGTCCAACCGGGACATGCCGCTCGACCCATCTCGCGGGTGCGTCGTACGGGGCGCAGCAGGCCCCGTCGCCGGGCGTGGAGAGGTCCCGTTCGTGGTACCGCGCGATCGGTTCGAGGAACACGCACACCGAGCCGTCGACCAGCGCGGCTGCGACGCAGGTCCGAAGCATGGCTGGCGCGTCGGCCGGTCCCGAGGGCGAGGCGATGATCAGCCCGGGGACGTCCCGGAGGACGGCCACCGAGCTGTCGTTGTGGAAGTGCCCGCCGAACCCGCGCTGGTAGCCGTACGCGGGGACCCGCACGACCATGGGGTTGCGGTAGCGGCCCTGGGAGAAGAACTGCAGCGTCGCGGCCTCGCCGCGGATCTGGTCCTCGGCGTTGTGGAGGTATGCGAGGTACTGGATCTCCGCGATCGGCAGCAGGCCGGAGACACCCGCGCCGAGCGCGAGGCCGAGCACCGCCTGCTCGTCGAGCAACGTGTCGAAGACCCGCCCGGCGCCGAAGCGCCGCTGCAGTCCTCGGGTCACCCCGTAGACGCCGCCCTTCGCGGCGACGTCCTGGCCGAAGACCAGCGCACCGGGCGTCGCGGCGAGCACGTCGTGCAGGGCGCGGTTGATGCTCTGGGCCAAGGTCAAGGGACCCTCGTCCTCCGGGAGCCGGCCGCCGAAGATCCCCAGCCGGCGGTGGTGATCTGCCGCGACCGCAGCCCGGTCGGCGACGGCCGCCGGCCGGCGGGGCGCGATCGGCGCCATGATCGTCGGTGCGTCGGCCAGCTTGGGTAGCCGGACCACCTCCGCGGCAGTCGCGTCGACCCGCGCCCGGACAGCGTCGTAGCGCGCGAGCAGGCCCGCTGGGTCGAGCACGCCGGCCTGGACGAGCCTCTTGGCGGCGTGCACCAGCGGGTCCCGCGCAAGATCTGCAGCGATCGCGGTGCTCGAGCGGTAGCCCGCCTCCGCGTCGGATCCCGCGTGCCCCATGAGACGGACGGTCGTGAGGTGCAAGAAGGCCGGGCGCCGGCGGCCACGGACGTACGCGACGGCTTCGCGGGCGACCGCGAGCACGTCGAGGACGTCGCTCCCGTCGGCGGCCAGGTAGCGCAGCCCCGGCCGCGCCTGGTACGCGGCGCGGACCCAGCCTGCGGGGGTGGGCACGCTGATCCCGAGCCTGTTGTCCTCGCAGACGAGCAGCAGCGGGAGCGGCAGGCCCTGGTAAGCGATGTGGCAGGCGGTGTTGATCGCCCCGGCCGCGGTCGAGTGGTTGACCGACGCGTCCCCGAAGCTGCACACCGTGATCGCGTCCGACGGCCACGGCGAGGCGACGCCGAGCTTCCGCGAACGTTCGACCGTCAAGGCCACTCCGACCGCCCGCGGCAGGTGTGAGGCGATGGTGGACGTCTGCGGGATCACGGCCAGATCGGCGTGCCCGAAGACCTTGTGCCGACCGCCGGCGATCGGCTCGGCGGCGGCCGCGACCAGCCCGAGCAGCACGTCGCGGATGCCGTCGTGGCCGGCGACCTGGCCGGCTCGGCGGAGGTAGAACCCCCCGGAGCGGTAGTGCAGCAGCGCCGGGTCGGTGGGGCGCAGGGCCGCGGCCACCGCGGCGTTCGCCTCGTGACCGGCCGACCCGATCGTGTAGAACGCCTCGTCGCGCGCTCGCAGGTCACGCGCCACGAGGTCGAGGTGGCGGCTGCCGGCGGCCGCGTCGAAGAGCTCGAGCAGCTCACGTGCGGTGTCGGCGTCGAGACGGTCCACCGGGCCGGCGGGCACGGGCGTGGTGGCGAGCTCGGCGACCCTGTCGCGGAAGTGCTGGTCGACGGGATCGGTGTCCAGGCTCTGCACGGTCGTCGCCCGGGCGCGCACGGTGGCGACGCGGACCACGGTCAGCCCCCCGTCCCGAGCAGCGTCGCGACTGCCGGGTCGGTGAGCCCGAGCAGCAGCCCGGGCCACACCCCGAGCAGGACGACGAGCACGACCAGCGGCGACCAGGCCAGCGCCTCGATGCTGGAGACGTCCTCGAGGCTCGAGCGCCGCGGAGCTGCGTCAGCGATCGGTCCCTGGCAGACCCGACGGACGGTCTGGAGCAGGTAGGCAGCGGTGAGCACCGCACCGACCCCGGCCAGCGTCATCAGCGTGAGGTAGAGCCCACGCGGGAGCGCGGAGGACGGGTCGTACGCGCCGAGCAGCGTGAGCATCTCGCCCCAGAAGCCGGCCAGGCCGGGGAGGCCGAGGCTGGCGACCGCAGCGAACGCGAGGATCGCGGCGAGCCGGGGCGCCCGCGCGTAGAGCGCACGGCCGACCCCGTCGAACGACGACGACCCGTGCCGGTCCTTGATCCCGCCGACCACGAAGAACAGCAGGCCGGTGATCAGGCCGTGCGCGACGTTCGCGTAGAGCGCGCCGTTGATGCCGGCCGGGGTGAGCGTGGAGATGCCGAGCAGGACGAAGCCCATGTGGCCGACGCTGGAGTACGCGATCAACCGCTTGAGGTCGGTCTGGGCCAGGCAGGCGAAGGAGCCGTACAGGATGCCGACCACGCCGAGCGCGCCGAGGTACGGCGCCAGCACCTCGGTGCCCTCGGGGACGACCGGCAGGACCACGCGCACCATGCCGTAGGTCCCCATCTTCAGCAGCGCGCCGGCCAGCAGCACCGAGCCGACCGTCGGGGCAGCCGTGTGTGCGTCGGGCAGCCACGTGTGCAGCGGCCACATCGGGGTCTTGACCGCGAGCCCGCCGAGCATCGCCAGCGCGGCGATCACCTGCGTGCCGCGGGCCATCCCTGCGCCCGCTCCGTCGGCAAGGGCGACCAGGTCGAACGTGCCGGTCTCGGCGTGCACCACGAGGAAACCGAGCACCATGACCGCGGAGCCGAGCAGCGTGTAGAGGATGAACGTGTTCGCCGCGGATCGCGCTGTGCTGGATGGGGTGCTGTCACCCCAGACGGCGATCACGAACCACATCGGGATCAGCACGACCTCGAAGAACAGGAAGAACAGCACGAGGTCGAGTGCGACGAACGTGCCGAGGAGGCCGACCTCGAGCAGGAGGAGCACGGCGACGAACGCCCGCGGCTGGGCCGCCTTCGGCATGACTCGCGTTGTGTACGCGAGGCAGAGGAACGCCAGGAGCGCGGTGAGCAGGACCAGCGGGAGCGAGATGCCGTCGACGCCCAGGTGGAACCGCAGGTCCAACGCCGGCACCCATGACAGGTCGGTCTCCAGCTGGAACGTGCCGGCGGCGTCGTGGTCGAACGCAAGAACCGCAACGACGGCCAGCACGAGCGTGATCCCGCCGAAGATCGCTCCGAGCGGTCGAGCCACCCGGTCCCCGCGGGGTCCCGGGACCAGCGCGACCACCGCGCTCCCGAGCGCTGGGACGATGATCATCGCGAGCAGGACCCAGGCCTCGGCGCTCACGTCCCGGCCGCCGTCCAGGCGGCGACGATCACGAGGACCGTGCCGGCGAGCAGCACGGTGAGGTACCGCTGCAGGTCACCGTCCTGGCTGCGGCGGACCGCGGCCCCGAGCCGTTGGCTCACCGTGCCCGACCCGGTCACCGCCGCTCCCACGACGTCGCGGTCGGCGACCAGGGTTGCCGCGGCGATCCGGCGCGCGGGGCGCACGACGACCCGGTCGTAGAGCGAGTCGACCCCGAACCCGCGGTCGAGCACCGGTTCGAGCCGGCCGAGCAGCCGCGCCGGATCGGCCGTGGTTCGGCGCCAGGAGAGGTAGGTCAGGCCGGCTCCGATCGCCGCGAGCACGAGGCTGGCGATGGAGGTGACCAGGCCGGGCGCGAGCAGCGTCGCTTCCGCGGGGACGAGGTCCGTGATTCCGGCCGGCTCGACTGTGAACGTCAGACGGTCCAGCCACGCCGGGAACCAGTCGTTGCGGAGACCGATCACCCCCAGCCCGACGGTGGTGGTGGCCAGCACGACCAGCGGGCCACGCATGGTCCACCCGACCTCGTGCGGCTGAGCCGGTGCGGAGCGTGTGCCGAAGAACGCCAGCAACCAGAGCCGGGTGGCGTACGCGGCAGTGACAGTGACCGTGATCATCGCCACGACGAGGACGAACCACGGCACCCACGCCGTCGCCGCCGAGCCGTCGTGGATGGCCTCCTCGGCCCCGACGAAGATCGCTTCCTTGGAGAAGAACCCGCTGAAGGGTGGGATCCCGATCAGCGCGGCGAGCCCGATCGTCATGGTGACGAACGTGACCGGCATGATCCGCCGGAGGCCACCCATCTCGGGCAGCAGGTTCGTCCCGACGACGTGGATCAACGCCCCGGCGGCGAGGAAGAGCAGCGCTTTGAACGCCCCGTGGGTGATCAGGTGGAACATCCCCGCCTCGTACGCCTGCACACCGAGCGCGGCGAGCATGTACGCCAGCTGGCTGATCGTCGAGTACGCGAGCACACGCTTGATGTCGGGCTGCACGAGAGCAGCCAGCGCGGCGCCGAGCATGGTGATCGCCGCGATCACGGCGAGGACGGCCAGCGTGGCGGCGGCGGCCAGGAACACGTCGTACAGGCGGGCGACCAGGAAGACACCTGCGGCCACCATGGTCGCGGCGTGGATCAGCGCGCTCACCGGCGTCGGCCCGGCCATCGCGTCCGGCAGCCAGACCTGCAGCGGGAGCTGTGCGGACTTGCCGACGACGCCGGCCAGCAGCAGCAGCGTGACGACGGTGAGGGTGTTGCCCGCCATCAGGTCGTCGCCCACGAGCAGCTCGAGGTCGCTGATCCTGAACGTGCCGGAGCCGAGGCCGAGCCCGAAGATCCCGAACATGAACGCGATGTCGCCGATGCGAGTGACCAGGAACGCCTTGACGCCGGCCCGCCGGGCATCGCGCAGCTCCCAGTGGTGGGCCACCAGGAAGTACGAGCAGATGCCCATGACCTCCCAGCCGATGAGCAAGATGATCAGGTCGTCGGCGTGGACGACCAGCATCATGGCGGCGGTGAACAGCGAGATCAGCGCTGCGTACGAGGGGTAACGCGGGTCCCCACCGAGGTAGGAGACCGAGTAGATCTGCACCGCGAGCGCGACCGCGGCGACCATGATCGCCACGGTGGCGCTGAGCCCGTCCAGCCGGAGCGCCACCTGCATCGGCGCGGTGCCGTTCGGGATCAGCCCGTACGACGCGCTGTCCGCGACGCCGTCGACGACGTTGGCGATGGCTGTGCCGGCCGTGACCGCGAACGTCACGAGCGCACCGCCGACCGCCACGGCCGCCGCTCGACGAGACCGGCCGAGCGCGGTCAGCCCGACCAGCGCAGCGAGCGCCGGGACGAGAATCGCGGCCAAGGCTGGCGTCACGGCGGGGAGCCTGATCGCTGGGCCTGGCGGCCGATCGTGGTGTCGTGATCTTCATCGGCGTCGGGGGCATCGAGGTCGGGGCCGTCGTGATCGGGGCCGTCGTCGTGGTCGGCGAGCGTGCGCAGCAGGTCCAGATCGATCGTCGCGGACCCGCGGAAGACGGCGAGCACGATCGCGAGTCCGAGCCCGATCTCGGCCGCAGCGATGGTGATCACGAACAGGGTCAGCGCCTGGCCGGTGTGGAGCGTGTCGCGCAGGTACACGTCGAAGGCGACCAGCAGGAGGTTGACCGCGTTCAGCATGAGCTCGACACCCATGAGCACGAGGACGGCGTTGCGCCGGGCCAGCACCGCGTACACGCCGATCGCGAACAGCGCCGAGGCGATCACGAGCGGGACGGCCAGATGCATCACGAGTCGACCTCGTCGCCCGACGCCCTGGACAGCGCGATCGCCCCGACGAGAGCGGAGAGGAGGAGCAGCGAGATGATCTCGAACGGCAGCACCCAGGCGCGGAAGATCACTGTGCCCGTCGTGGTCGCGTCACCCTGCGGCGCGCCGCTCAGGTCGATGGTCGCCCCGCCGAACGCCATGAGGAGGGCGGTGACGATGACCGCCCCGACCGCGACCGCGACGGTGCCGGCCAGGAGGCGTCGCGGGCGCGACAGGTCGGTGACCGGGCCGATCGGTGCGCGGGTGAGCATGAGCCCGAACAGCAAGATCACGACGATCGCGCCGACGTAGATGAGCACTTGGACCCAGGCCAGGAACTCCGCGGTGAGGACGAGGAAGCAGCCGGCGACCGCGGCGAGGCACACCACGAGCCAGAGTGCGGCGTGCACGAGCTGGCGGGTGACGGCGACCATGAGTGCGGCCCCCACGGCGACGAGGCCGAGGAGGCCGATGACGACGTCCAGTCCCGTCATCCGGTCTCGCCGTCAGGCGGTGTCACCCGCGGCCGGACAGTCGGCTCGGTGGTCGGCCCAGCGGTTGGCTCGGCTGCGAGGGGCGGAGGTTCGATGGCCTTGCGGGCAGCCGCCAGCTCCTTGGCCGGCGCGCTGTGGACGTCGAGCGGCGGTGGGGCGGGAACCGTCCACATCCACTCGCGCAGGCGGTCCTTCTCGTGCACGAGATCGCGGATGTCGAGCTCGGCGTACTCGAACTCCGGGGACCAGAAGAGCGCGTCGAACGGGCAGACCTCGATGCAGATGCCGCAGTACATGCACAGCGCGAAGTCGATCGCGAACCGGTCGAGCACGTTGTGCGAGCGGTCCTTGGCACCCTCCTCGACCGCCGGCACGACCTCCTTGTGCGAGTCGATGTAGATGCACCAGTCCGGGCACTCGCGCGCGCAGAGCATGCAGCTCGTGCAGTTCTCCTCGAGCAGCGCGATGACGCCCCGGCTGCGCGGCGGCAGGGCCGGCTTCTCGTCCGGGTACTGCCTCGTCACCGACCGGCGCGTGAGGTTCTGGAGCGTCACCCGGAGACCATCGAGGAGACCCAGGCGCGCCATGGGCACATCCTGTCCCGCGCGGCCGCCGATGACGAGCACTCGACCTTGGGGTTTCCCACCATTCACCTGAGCCGATGGTCAGGTCAGGCCATGCTCGGCCAGATCAGGCGCCGAGCGCGCTGACCGTCTCGTCGGTCGGACGTAGGTGCTCGAGCCCTGGGATGGAACCGAATCCGCGGTCTGCTGACACGAGCGGTGCACCCGTGGCGATCGCGACCGAGGCGAGGAGTGCGTCGAACATCCCGACGGTCGGGTTCGACTGGAAGATCGCGAGCGCATCTACAAGGTTTGCCTCATCACTCACAAGCAACGGACCGAAAAGATTCAGGTACGACCGACCGCGCGCAACTGCGTCCGCCCGATCCCGACGCTGACTCCGAACGTGGACGAACTCCTGGAGAACCTCGACCGTCGTACGCGCCACGATCGCGCGCGCGTCCACCGCCGCGACCAGTCGTCGACAGGGTTCGCGGAACTGGTGCTCGCCACCGACGGCGTACACCAGGACAGTCGTGTCGAGGACAATCATGCTCGCCGGCTGCGAATCTCGTTCAGCTCGGCGACAAGATCCTCGACTCGCTCGGGAACGTCCATCGGTGGGGCGTTGAGGATGTCGCGCGCCGCCGCCGCTCGGCGGCGGTCATCTGGCTCAGCCAGGCTGCGATCGATGGCGTCACGAATCACTGCCGCCACGGAGATCTGTCGGACCGTCGCGATTGCCGCGACCCGCTCGTAGCGTTCCTCGTCGAGCAGAATCTGCAACCGCCGACTCATCGTCATACACATACAGTAGCATGTGTATGACTAGTTTCGACCGTCAGAGAACGGCAATAACGCCGGTCAGCGCGAGCTGAGCGAGCGCGAGCGGGACGAGGACGGTCCAGGCGAGGCGCTGGAGCTGGTCCTCGCGCAGGCGCGGGAAGGCGACGCGGAACCAGATCACCACGAGCGCCAGCGCCATCGTCTTCGCCAGCGTCCAGATCCACCCGATCTCGCCGGACCACGGGCCCTTCCAGCCGCCGAGGAACAGCACCGCGGTCAGCGCGCAGAGCAGGACGATGCCGGCATACTCCGCGAGCAGGAAGAATGCGAACCGCAGCCCGCCGTACTCGGTGTACGGCCCGAACACGATCTCGGAGTCCGCGACCGGCATGTCGAACGGGGGCCGGGCCAGCTCGGCCAGCCCGGCGACGAAGAACACGATCGCGCCGGGCAGCTGCCAGAGCAGCCACCACGGCTCCCACGCGTCGACGATCCCGGTCAGCGACAGCGTTCCGGCCGCCATCGCGACCGACGCCGCTGCCAGCACGAACGGCAGCTCGTACGCTAGGAGCTGCGCGGCCGTGCGCATGCCCCCGAGCAGCGCGTACTTGTTCGCGCTCGCCCAGCCGGCCATGAGCGTGCCGACGACGCCGACGCTCATCACGGCGAGCACGAAGAACAGGCCCAGGTCGAGGTCCTGCCCGACCAGGCCGGGACCGATCGGGACCGCGACCAGCGCGACGAGGTACGGGACGAGCGCGATCCCCGGTGCCAACCGGAAGATCGTCCGGTCGGCGGCGGCCGGGACCGTGTCCTCCTTCTGCACGAACTTCACGCCGTCAGCGACGAGCTGCAGCCACCCGTGGAACCCGCCGGCGTACATCGGGCCGAGTCGCGACTGCATGTGCGCCATCACCTTGTGCTCGGCCTGGCCGACCGCGAGCGGCAGCACGAGAAACGCGGCGAGCACCGCGACCAGCCGCACCGCGACGTCGAGCACCTCGCTCACGACGAAGGTCCCTCCGCCGTCGAGTCTGCGACGCTGGGTCGCGTCGCGGGGAGCTCGCGCGGCCCCCAAGCCGCGTCGGGGACGCCCGGTGGTTGCATGCGTCGCCGGCCGGGTGCCCCGTCGCCGGACTCGCCGGGCTCCTTCGCGCCGGGCCAGGGCTTGGCCGCGCGGGCGGCGAGCACGAAGTCCTTGCGCAGCGGGTGGCCCTCGAACGCGTCGGGGAGCAGGAGCGGGACGAGGTGCGGGTGCCCCTCGAACCCGATGCCGAACATCTCGTAGGTCTCCCGCTCGTGCCACGCCGCCCCGCGGAAGACGCCGGTCGCGGTCGGCAGGCTCGGCGCGAGCGCCGACAACGTCGTACGGACGAGCAGGTGCGTCACCGACCCAGGCGTACCGACCGCCGCGAGATGGGCCACGACGTGGAACCCGTCCTCGCCGTGGTCGACCGCGGACATCCAGTCGAGATAGTCCAGCCCGGCGCGGTCCCGCAGCGTCGTGAGCGCCTGCACCCACTCCTCGGCCGGCACCTCGAGCGTGGCCGGGTACGAGTCCTCGTCGAGCCAGACCTCGACCCCCAGGGCAGCGGCGAGCAGGTCGCGGATCCCCGCGGCGTCGGCGGTCGCAGGGGGCTCGGTGGCCTCAGCCGCCATACCGGTCCCCGAGCGACTCCGCGGCGATCTTCTCCTGGAGCCGCACGATGCCCTGGAGCAGCGCCTCGGGTCGCGGCGGGCACCCCGGCACGTACACGTCGACCGGGATGATCTGGTCGACGCCCTTGGTCACCGCGTACGAGTCCCAGTACGGTCCGCCGCAGTTGGAGCAGGCGCCGAAGGAGATCACGTACTTCGGCTCGGGCATCTGCTCGTAGAGCCGCCGGACCGCCGGTGCCATCTTGTCGGTGACGGTGCCGGACACGACCATGAGATCGGCCTGGCGCGGACCCGGCGCGAACGGGATCACGCCGAGCCGGATGAAGTCGTGCCGGCTCATCGAGGTGGCGATGAACTCGATCGCACAGCAGGCGAGCCCGAAGTTGAACACCCAGAGGCTGTAGCGGCGACCCCAGTTGAGCACCACGCGCAGCGGGTCCGGCGCGAGCCTGGAGATCGGGCCGAGCGTGGGCATCCCGAGCTCGGTCGTCCCAGTCGCCGGCCCAGTAGCCGGCCCAGTCGTCGACACCTCGGTCGAAGCCGCACTCAGGTCCACCGCAGCACCCCCTTGCGCCAGGCGTAGACGATGCCGACGGCGAGGAAGCCGAGGAACACACCCATCTCGACGAGCGTCGTCACGCCGTAGCCGGGGGCGGCGAACACCGTCGCCCAGGGGAAGAGGTAGACCGCGTCGACCGCGAACACGACAAAGAGGTAGGCGTAGATGTAGTAGCGCAGGTGCGTCTGCGCCCAGCCCTCGCCGACCGGGTCCACGCCGCACTCGTATGTCGTGAGCTTCTCGACGGTCGGGGCGTTCGGCCGGATCAGGCGGTTCGCCGCGAACGCCGACGCGACGAACACGACGCCGAGGGCGATCAAGATCGCGACGACCAGGTACCCGCTGAAGTAGTCGCTCACGGGTACCTCCCTCGGCCGGCTGCGCTCGTCAGTCTAGGAGGTCCCCGGGCGCTTCGTAGGATCGACGGATGGAGCCCAATCGTCCGGTCGTGCCCTGGACCAGTGACCCGTCACTCGTCGACCGGGCCGCCTGGACGGGCAACCTGCGACGGGCGAGCTGGGTCTGGGCGCTGGCGCCACTCGCGACGTGCGCCCTCGGGATGTCCCGGTGTTCCTCTATGCCGCTATCCGGCAGCGGCGTCGCAGCTGGTGGTACGCGTTCGGCGGGTACGCCGCGGCGACGGTGTCGATGTTCTCGCTCACCAACGCCATCGAGGACTCCGCCCAGGACAACATCCAGACGATCTTGATCATGACGAACTGGGTCGTCGGCGCCGGCCACGCCCTCGCCACCCGCCAGCGCGTCTTCCAGCCGCCCGCGACCCTCGACCTGGGCAACGACCCGGTGCTCGCCGCGGCCGTGCACGCGCAGGGTCGTCGCGACCTGGCTCGGAACATCCTCGCCCAGGACCCCCGGCTGGCCAGTGATCTCGGCATCGGCCGGCCCGACCTCGGACGGGGGTACGACGACGGCGGGCTGGTCGACGCGAACACTGCACCGGCCGCGATGCTGGCTCGGCTCTCGGCGCTCGGACCGTCGCTCGCCGCACAAGTGACCGTGCGCGACTCAGCCGGCGGGTTC
>JACCYY010000041.1 GCA_013696235.1 Sporichthyaceae bacterium
TAGACCTTGGCGTACTCCTCGAAGTCGGCCAGCTCGGCACCCGGTGGCTCGTCCAGACCGCGCTTGGCCTCGATGAACGACTTCATCGCCTCGGACGGCTCGTCCGCGTACACCTGGTCGCCTAGGAAGAGCACCGCGTCGGGCCACTCGGCTTCGGACGTGTGCTCGAGACGGTGTCCGAACGCTCGCAGCGTGTCGAGACCGTGCGTCTTGTTGTGCTTCTCGTCGTGCGGGACCGCCGTCCGGCACGAGCCAAAGACCAGCCGGAACGGTCGGCTCGGGTCCACGGTGCGGATCCGGCTCGCTGGAAGCTCCAGCGCCGGGTCCGGCCAGCACCGTGCACCGTCGAGGTGCACCTCGTACGGCGTGCTGCTGCCGGGCTCCAGGCCGAGCACGTCGACGAGCGCGAAGTGGTGACCGTGGACGGTGAACGTCGGGGACTCGCTGTCGAGGACCCGCACGGTGCACGGCCGGTCGGTCTCGACCCACACCGTGGCGGACGTGTCGTCCACGTAGCGCAGGAGCGGACCCAGGACGAGCTCGGCCACGGGAGCG
Source organism: Sporichthyaceae bacterium (assembly GCA_013696235.1). Taxonomy (GTDB): domain Bacteria; phylum Actinomycetota; class Actinomycetes; order JACCYY01; family JACCYY01; genus JACCYY01. The sequence goes on from JACCYY010000041.1 coordinate 556, forward strand.
CTCCAGACGTCGAGGGGCTTGGACTCGGTCACCCTCTCACCTGCACATGAGGCCTTCAGGTGCCTGGTCTCGTGTGGCCGGTCAGGAGGGCGGGTCGTAGCGGCCGTCGATCGCGGTCCAGCCCCCGTCGACGAAGAGCACCGAGCCGGTGACGAAGCTGGCTGCGTCGCTGGCCAGGAACACGACCGCGCCGGCGAGCTCGGACGGCTGCGCCCAACGGCCCAACGCGCTCTTTCGCGCGTACGCGTCGTACCACTCCGGGACGGCCGCGATCGGCGCTGTGAGCGGCGTCTCGACGACGCCGGGCGCGAGCGCGTTCACCCGCACGCCCCGTGGCCCGAGCTCGGCCGCGGCGGTCCGGAGCAGCTGGACGAGACCGGCCTTGGTCGCCGCGTACACGCCCTGGCCGGGCTCGACCACGAGCGAGCGGATCGAGGCCGTCCCGATGATCGAGCCGCGACCGCGCTCGGCCATCCCAGCGCCGAACGCGCGGATGAGGTCGAAGGACCCGCGCAGGTTGAGCTCGACGACCCGGTCGAAGTCGTCGTCGGCGTAGTCGAGCAGCCGCTTGCGCACGTTGCGACCGGTCGTGAACACGAGGACGTCGACCTCGCCGAGGTCCGCCGCGGCGGCGCGGACCGCGTCCCGGTCGAGGACATCGAGGCCGTACGGGTGCATGTCCGGGCCGGTGCCGGCCGTCTCGGCGGCCGTGGTCGGGTCGAGGTCCGCGCAGACGACCTCCGCCCCGTGCGCGGCGAGTGCCCGCGCGGCCTCGCGCCCGATCCCGCTGCCCGCCCCGACGACGACCGCGCGCCGGCCGTCGAGCCGGAACAGCCTGGTGTAGTCGTTCATCTGGTCACTCCTTGCCCGGTGGTGAGGAAGCGGCGGGCGGCTTCGGCGTACACCCTGGCGTACAAGCCGATCTCGGCCACCTCGACGTACTCGTCTGCCCGGTGGGCGATCCACTTGCCGCCCGGGCCGTAGACGACCGTCGCGAGGCCGGCGTCACGGGTGAGGATCGTCCCGTCGGTCGCGCCGGGCACGCCGCCGTACGGCGGACGCTCGCCGTGCACGAGCTCGTGCGCCTCGACCAGCGAGCGGACGACCGGGTGGTCGACCGGTGTGTCCACCGCCGGACGGTCGTCGACCACCTCGTAATCGAGCCCCACCTCGTGAGACCGGGCGTGGACCCGGGCGGCCGAGACGATGCCGCCGACGAGCGCACCATGATCGACACCCGGCACGGTCCGGATGTCCAGGCCGATCGAGCAGCGCGCCGGGATCACGTTCATCTGGTCGAGGTCGCCGGCGGCCACGACCGTCGGTGTCAGGTAGCACCAGCCCAGGTGCTCGTGCTCGCCGAGTTCCTCCTGCAGCCCGGCCTGGAGCTCCGCGATCCCGGCCAGGATCCCCGGGACCGCGGCGATCGGGTTGCGCCCGTGCTGCGGCATGGCGCCGTGGGCCATCGCGCCGACCAGGTCGAGCCGGAGTCGGATGGCACCCTTGGCGACCGCGCAGACCTCGCCGCCCTCCGGCTCGCCGATGATCACGCCGTCGACCTCGGCCGCCAACGCAGTCCGGGCGAAGTGCTTCGCCCCGAGCATGAGCCCTTCCTCGTCGACCAACGCCCCGACGACGAGCCGGCCGGGAAACGGACCCTCGAGCTCGAGCGCTCGGGCTGCGTAGATCATCGCCGCGAGTCCCGCCTTCATGTCGGCGCTGCCGCGGCCGAGGAGCCGTCCGTCGAGAACCTCTGCGCCGAACGGGTCGAAGGACCAGTCGCTGGGGTCGCCCTCAGTGACCACGTCCGTATGCCCCTCGAACATGAGCGTCGGTCCGGCACCGGCACCGCCCTCGATCACGGCCACGACGTTGGGGCGGCCCGGCGCGACCTCGGTGATCAACGGCTCCCAGCCGAAGGAGCGCATCGTCTCCGCCACAAGGGTCACCGCCGGCAGCTCGGACGAGCCGGTCGACGGATCGTTCACCGTCCGCAGCCGGACCAGCGCCCGGGCCAGCTCCAGCGCGGCGCTCTCGTCGACGGGGATCCGGTCAGCGGTTGGCGACACTGATCGGCTCAAGCCTTGACCTGGCCGGCCTGGCCGGTGACCGCGGTGTAGCCGCCCAGCACGAGGTAACTGAGGCCAGCCACCAGCCGGCTGCGGCGCACCGCACGGCCATTGCGGATCAGCGCGTCGCGCACGAGCCCGCCGGCGATCCCGTACGTGAGGTCGAGGACGGTCGCGATCACGACGAACACCGCACCGAGCACGAGCACCTGGGACACGACCGGGCCAGCCTCCGGTCGGACGAACTGCGGGAAGAACGCGAGGAAGAACAGCGCGGTCTTCGGGTTCGAGATGCCCACCAGGAAACCCTGCCGGAAGCTCCGCCAGCCGGTGATGCCGCGCGCTGCGGCACCGCCGACCGGGACCAGCGGCTCGTTGCGGGCCATGATCGTCTTGATCCCGAGCCAGATGAGGTACGCAGCGCCCACGTACCGGATCGCGGACAGCGCGAACGACGACGCGGCGAGCACGGCCACCAGTCCGGCTGCGGTCGCGAGCACGAAGACCGCCGAAGCCGCCTCCACCCCGAGCGCCGATACTGCGCCGATCCGGCGCCCGCCGACCACGCCACGCGTGACGAGGAAGAGCATGGCCGGCCCAGGCAGCAGCACGAGCACGACGCTTGCGGTGGCGAACGCAGTGAGCGTGGCGGGTGAGGGCACCCCAGCAACCTACGGCCGCTCTGAGGTCCGGCGCGACGGAGCCCTGGGGGGGTCGTCCCCGGTCGTCGGGAAGTCCCGGTGACCTGACGCGGTGAGGTCGTGTGCGGTGGCACCGGCGAGGGCGCGTCGCAGGGTGGGCACGGCGCGGACCAGCCGCTGGGTGTACGGGTGCTGCGGCGCGTCGTACACGTCAGCGGTCAGGCCCTGCTCGACGATCTTGCCCTCGTGCATGACCGCGACCCGGTCGCAGACGTGGCGCACGACGGCGAGGTCGTGCGAGACGAAGACGAGGGTGAGGTCGAACGACTCGACCAGCTCGGTGATCAGGTTGAGCACCTGTGCCCGCAGCGAGACGTCGAGTGCGCTCACCGGCTCGTCGGCGATCAGGATGCGCGGCCCCGGCGCGAGCGCCCGAGCGAGCGAGATCCGCTGCCGCTGCCCGCCGGAGAACTGGTGCGGGTACCGGTGCGCCGCCTCGTGGCCGAGCCCCACGGCCGTCAGCACCTCGCATACCCGGTCCTCGCGCTCGCCTCGCGAGTGCGACTGGGCGAGCAGCGGCTCGGCGACGATGTCGCGAACCCGCATGCGCGGGTCGAGCGAGCTCATCGGGTCCTGGAAAACCAGCTGCAGCGACGTAC
>JACCYY010000050.1 GCA_013696235.1 Sporichthyaceae bacterium
CCCCAGTCGTGGTCGCCGGCCGGGTCGTCGAAGATCTGCCGGACCACCCACTTGCCGGGCTGGACGTCGATGATCAACAACTTCGGACCGCGAGCGTCGGCGCCGGTCCCGAGGATGGTGTGCGTCCCGAAGTAGGGCTCGACCGCGTCGGCCCACATCTCCGCGTCCCAGCCTGAACCACCGTCGAGCTCGCCGAGCTCGCCGAACCGGCGCCGGGCGACGAGCTCGACCCGGCGGAACATCGCGTTTCGAACGAGCACCCGGAAGGCTCGCTCGTTGGCCGTGACCGGCGGTGGCCGGTCGTCCAGCGCGCGGGCGGTCGGGCGCCGGTCGGGCTCGGTGGGATTCAGCAGCTCCTCCCACTCGTCGAGCAGGCTCGAGTCGACCTGGCGGACCAGCTCGCCCAACCACACGATGAGATCGCCAAGCTCCTCGGTCCTGGCCTCCTCCGGGACGGTCTGGCGCAGCGCCTTGTACGCGTCGGCGAGGTACCGCAGCACCAACCCTTCCGAGCGCGCGAGGCCGTAGAACGAAACGTATTCAGTGAAGGTCATCGACGCCTGATAGAGGTCACGGGCGATCGACTTCGGTCTCAGCTCGTGGTCGGCGACCCACGGGTGCCCGCGCCGGTACGTCTCGTACGCCCCGTGCAGCAGCTCCGCGAGCGGCTGGGGGTAGGTGACGTCGTCGAGCAGCTCCATCCGCTCCTCGTACTCGATGCCGTCGGCCTTCATCGCCGCGACCGCCTCGCCGCGCGCCTTGAACTGCTGCGCCTGCAGGACCGGGCGCGGGTTCTCCAGCGTCGACTCGATCACCGAGACCACGTCCAGCGCGTAGGTCGGCGACACCGGGTCGAGCAGACCGACCGAGGCGAGGGCGAACGTCGACAGTGGCTGGTTCAGGGCGAAGTCCGCCTGCAGGTCCACCATGAGCCGCGCGGTCCGGCCCTGCGCGTCGGGCTCGACCAGCGGCTCGACCACGCCGGCCGCGAGCAGCGCACGGTATGCGGCGATCGCGCGCCGCACATGGTGGCGCTGGCGCTCCCGCGGCTCGTCGTTGTCGCTGAGAAGGTGCCGCATGGCGGCATAGCAGTCGCCGGGACGGGCGATCACGTTGAGCAGCATCGCGTGGCTCACCGCGAAGCTCGAGGTCAGCGGCTCCGGCTCAGCCGCGACGAGGCGGTCGAACGTCGCCCGGCCGTAGCCGATCGTGCCCTCGGGTGGCTTCTTGAGCCGCAGCTTGCGGCGCTTCTTCGGGTCGTCGCCGATCTTGGCCAGTAGCCGCTCGTTCTCCACCACATGGTCCGGCGCCTGGACGATCACGTTGCCGACCGGGTCATATCCGGCCCGGCCGGCCCGGCCCGCGATCTGGTGGAACTCGCGCGCGTTGACCAGGCGGCTCCTCGTCCCGTCGTACTTGCTGAGCCCGGTGAACAGCACGGTACGGATCGGGACGTTGATCCCGACCCCGAGCGTGTCCGTGCCGCAGATCACCTTGAGCAGACCGGCTTGCGCGAGGAGCTCGACCAGCCTCCGGTACTTCGGCAGCATGCCCGCGTGGTGGACCCCGATCCCGTGCCGCACCAACCGCGACAGCGTGCGCCCGAACCCGGCGGTGAAGCGGAAGCTGCCGATCAGGTCCGCGATCGCGTCTTTCTCGGCACGCGTGCACACGTTGATGCTCATGAGCGCCTGCGCGCGCTCGAGCGCAGCGGCCTGGCTGAAGTGCACGACGTAGATCGGCGCCTGCCGGGTGTCGAGCAGCTCGGTGATCGTCTCGTGCAGCGGCGTCGACACGTAGTCGTGGTAGAGCGGGACGGGTCGCTCACCGGTCGCCACGACCGCGACGTCGCGTCCGGTCCGACGGACCAGGTCAGCCTCGAACCTGCTGACGTCCCCGAGCGTCGCCGACATGAGCAGGAACTGCACGTCGAGCAGCTCGAGCAGCGGCACCTGCCAGGCCCAGCCGCGTTGCGGGTCGGCATAGAAGTGGAACTCGTCCATGACGACCAGGCCGACGTCGGCTGCCCGGCCGTCGCGCAGCGCCTGGTTCGCGAGGATCTCGGCGGTGCAGCAGATGATCGGAGCGTCAGCGTTCACCCGGGCGTCGCCGGTCACCATGCCGACCCGGTCAGCACCGAACATCGCCACCAGTGCGAAGAACTTCTCCGACACCAGCGCCTTGATCGGTGCCGTGTAGTACGTACGCCGGCCGTTCGCGAGCGCGGCGAAGTGCGCACCCGCAGCCACCAGGCTCTTGCCGGAGCCCGTCGGCGTGGACAAGATCACGTGCGAACCTGAGACGATCTCGATCAACGCCTCGGTCTGGGCCGGGTAGAGCTCGAGCCCCTGGTCGCTGGACCACCCGACGAACGCCTCGAACACCGCGTCCGGGTCCGGACTCGTCGGCAACCGGTCGATCAGGTTCACCGGTGGACCGGTCTGCCGGCCCGGCGACGGGTGGCGGAGATCATCCGCTGACCGGAAGGGCCCGAGCGGCGGCGGCGTCCGCGCCGTCCGCGAGCAGCACGCGGAAGCCGTCCTCGTCGAGCACCGGGACGCCGAGTGACATCGCCTTGTCGTACTTCGATCCGGGGCTGTCACCCACGACGACGAAATCGGTCTTCTTCGACACCGAGCTCACGGCCTTGCCCCCGCGGGCGATGATCGACTCCTTGGCCTCGTCACGGGAGAACGCGCTGAGCGATCCGGTGACCACGATGCTCAGACCCTCCAGGTGGCGCGGCACCGATTCGTCCCGCTCGTCAGCCATCCGGACGCCGGCGGCCCGCCACTTCTCGACGATCTCGCGGTGCCAGTCGACGTCGAACCAGGCCTTGAGCGCCGCCGCGATCGTCGGGCCGACCCCGTCGGTGGCGGCGAGCTCGTCCTCGCTCGCGGCCAGGATCGCGTCGAGCGAACCGAACTCGGTGGCCAGAGCCCGGGCCGCGGTTGGTCCGACGTGGCGGATCGACATGGCCACGAGCACCCGCCACAGCGGTTGCCGCTTGGCCTTGGTCAGCTCGGTGAAGAGTCGCTCGGTGTTCGCGGTCGGCACCGACGGCTTCTTGGGCGCGGCCTTTGTGAAGAAGTACGGGACGAGCTCCTCACGCTGGGTGCCGTCCTTGCTCTTGCGGACCCGCTTGATCATCACGCCGGCAAGGTCGTCGGCGGTCAGGCCGAACAGGTCGCCCTCGTCGCTCAGCGGTGCACGACCGGAGTCCGCCGCGGTGAGTGCCGCGGCCCCCTCGTAGCCGAGGGCCTCGATGTCGAACGCGCCCCGGCTGGCGACGTGCGCGACCCGCTCGCGCAGCTG
>JACCYY010000082.1 GCA_013696235.1 Sporichthyaceae bacterium
GTGCGTCAGGCCAGCCTGGTCGCCGCGGGCGCGCGGGTCGCCAGGCGCTACGACTGGGACACCGTCGTCCGCGACGTGCTCGCGGTGTACGAGACGGTCGCCGAGCCCGGGCTCCACGTCAGCACCCACGACTGACCCGCACCCGCCCCGTTGGCACGGGGTGACCCCGTGCTGGACCTTTTGGCACGGGGCCACCCCGTGCCAACCAGCGATGGCGTCAGTCGTGGGTGCGGACGTGGAGGCCGGGCTCGGTGACCGTCTCGTACACGGCGAGCACGTCGCGGACGACGGTGTCCCAGTCGTAGCGCCTGGCGACCCGCGCGCCCGCGGCGACCAGGCTGGCCTGACGCACCGGGTTGTCGAGCAGGGCCGCCGCGACCCTGGCCAGGTCCTCGGCGTCGCCGGTGCGGAACAGCTCGCCCGCCCGCCCGCCGTCGAGCACCGCGCTGAACGCCTCGAGGTCGCTGGCCAGCACCGGTACGCCGGCGGCCATCGCCTCCAGCAGCACGATGCCGAAGCTCTCGCCGCCCAGGTTCGGCGCGACGAACACGTCAGCCGAGGCGTACGCGCCCGGCTTGTCCGCCTCCCCAACCGGACCCAGCGTGCGCACGCGGTGCCGCAACGCTGCCGGCACCTCCTCGTCGACCGCGTCGAGGTCACCTGGTCCGGCCACCAGGAGTCCTAGCCCCGGGCGCGCGTCGGCGAGCCGGACGAACGCGCGCAGCAGCACGACGAGACCCTTGCGCGGCTCGTCGACCCGACCCAGGAAGCCGAGCACCTCGTTCGCGCCGGCACGCACCCCCGGAAGCGGCTGAGCGCCGACGAACTGCCGCACGCTGACGCCGTTCGGGATCAGCACCGCATCACCGCCGAGGTGGCGCACGAGCGTGTCGCGGGCATCCTCGGACACCGCGATCCGGGCGGTGATCTTCTCGAGCGCGGGCTGCAGGATGCCGTACGCCGCGGACATCATGCGTGAGCGCTGGGAGGCGGCGTGGAACGTGCCGACGATCGGGCCGTCGGCGGCCCAGCAGGCCAGGAGGGACAGGCTCGGTGCCGTCGGCTCGTGCAGGTGCAGCACGTCGAAGTCGCCCTCGCGCAGCCACCGCCGCACGCGGGCCGCGGAGCGCGGACCGAACGTCATGCGGGCGACAGAGCCGTTGAACGGCACCGGAACCGCGCGCCCGGCCGGCACGACGTAGGGCGGGAGCGGCACGTCGGCCGCCGGGGCCAGGACGGACACGTCGTGCCCGCGCCGCAGCAGCGCGTCGGCCAGGTCCCGCACGTGCGCCTGGACGCCACCGGGCACGTCGAACGTGTAGGGGCAGACCAGCCCGACCTTCATGCGCGCTGCCCACCGGTCTCGAGGTCGGCCAGCCAGAACGGCTGCAGCATGTGCCAGTCCTGGGGGTGCGCCGCGATGGCTGCGCCGAAGACGTCCGCGACCTCCTGCGTCATCGCCGCGATCGCGCTCCGGCCGTGCAGGTCTGCCGGACGATCGACCCGCGGGTGGAACCGGACATGCAGCTGCTCGCTGTCGTACCAGAGCGTCGTCGGCAGGAGCGCCGCACCAGTCCGGATCGCGAGCGCGGCCGGACCGACCGGCATCCTGGCCCGACCCCTTCCCAGCGCCACCTCGACACCGCGAGCGGAGAGGTCGCGGTCGGCGACGAGCGCGACCACCCGTCCCTCGCGCAGCCGGGACGACAGGGTCGTGAACACGTCCGGGTCGGTGGCTGCCAGCACCTCCATCCCGAGCCGCTCCCGGTACGCCACGAAGCGGTCGTAGAGGGACGCCGGCCGCAGCCGCTCCGCGACGGTGGTGAACCGCTCCCCGGTCGCGACCAGCCACGCACCCGCGTGGTCCCAGTTCGCCATGTGCGGGAGGGCGCAGACCACGCCGCGCCGCTCGGCGATCGCGGTGCGCAGGTTCTCCTCACCGCTGATCACGATCCGGGCGACGAGCGTCTCGGCGTCGGTCGCCGGAAGTCGGAACGCCTCGCACCAGTACCTGAGGTAGGACCGCAGGCCGGCCCGGCTCAGTGCTCGCACTGCTGCGTCATCGGTTCCGGGGTCGACGACGGGGCGCAGGTTGGCCTCGTACCGGCGTACGGACGGCCCGCGCCGGAGCCAGATCAGGTCGGCGATCACCGTAAACAGCGCCCGGGCCACCCACTCGGGGAGCCGGCAGACCAGCGCCCAGCCGGCGCCGAACGCCAGGTCGCTCAGCCGGTCACTCACTCCGCGTGTCGATCAGCCGGCGCTCCTCCGGAGGCCGGGCCCGGCCGAGCCTGGCTGTGGACGAGCACCATCCGCTGCACCACGGTGAGGAGGCTCAGCCCGGCGAGGGCCCACAGCACGACCTCGAGCACGTACGGGACGCCGAGCCCGGCCAGGAACGCGGCGAGCAGGGCTGAGACCAGACGGTCGGCCCGCTCCGCCACCCCGATGTTGGCCCGGAAGCCGAGACCCTCGGCCTTGGCTCGCGCGTACGAGACGACGCCGCCGAGCACGAGGCAGGCCAGCGCGGCACCGACCATCCCGTGCTCACCCGTACGGGCGTAGGCCAGCGCCAGGCCGGCGAAGATCGCACCGTCGCCGACCCGGTCGAGCGTGGAGTCCAGGAACGCCCCCCACTTGCCGGTCCGGCCGGAGAGCCGGGCCATCGCACCGTCGAGGTTGTCCGCGAACACGAACAGGGTGATGAAGACCACGCCCCAGGCGAGCTCACCACGGGGAAAGAAGACCAGTGCACCGACGCAGACGCCGAGCGTGCCGATGATCGTCACCGCGTCGGGTGTCAGCCCGGCCCGGAGCAGGAGCGCCGCAGGGCGGTCGAGCCACGGCGCGAAACGGGCACGGGTCAGTCGGTCCAGCATGGTGGGGCGGAGTTCCAGCTTCGACGGCGGCGGCGACCAGGTCGGTCGCTCGGGCGGGCGCGTCAAGGCTAGCGACCGGGGCCGGGCCAGGTCGCTTGCGCGGCGCAGGGACGAGCGAGGGACGAGTGAGGAGCGGAGCGCGCCAGGTCGCTTGCGCGGCGCAGTGACGAGCAATGAGCGGAGCGCGCCAGATCGCTTGTGCCCGGCCGGACGACAGAGAAAGGTGGTCCTCTACCGACGTGAGAGGACGGTTCGATGGCTGACAAGAGCACCTCCGCGGGGGCCACCGGCAGAGCACCGATGGCCGACCAGCCGACTGCGGTCCGCAACGTCGTGCTGGTCGGCCACACCGGAGCGGGGAAGACGTCGCTCGTGGAGAGCCTCCTGGCTGTGACCGGCACGATCCCCCGGGCCGGGAGCACAGCCGAAGGCACGACCGTTTCTGACTTCGACCCCGCCGAGCACCGCAGCCAGCGCTCGATCGGTCTCGCCCTGGCGCCGTTCGTGCACGACGGCGTGAAGGTGAACCTCCTGGACGCCCCCGGGTACGCCGATTTCGTCGGTGACCTGCGTGCCGGTCTCCGGGCCGCAGACTGCGCGCTCTTCGTCGTTTCCGCCGCCGACGGCATCGACGGGTCGACCAGGCTGATCTGGGACGAGTGCGCGAGCGTGGGCATGCCGCGAGCCGTCGTCGTCACGAAGCTGGACAAGGACCGCACCTCGTTCGCCGACACGGTCGCGGCCTGCCAGGCGGCGTTCGGCGACGGGGTCCTGCCGCTCTACCTGCCGGTCGAGTCCGACGGCACCGTCACCGGCCTGGTCGGGCTGCTGTCCCAGCGCGCCTACGACTTCGCCGACGGCGCCCGGACCGAGCGCGACCCCGACGACGGCGAGCGCGAGCGGATGGGCGCCGCGCGGGACACCCTGATCGAGGGGATCATCGCCGAGTCCGAGGACGAGAGCCTCATGGAGCGCTACCTCGAGGGCGAGGAGATCGACCTCAAGATCCTGGTCGACGACCTGGAGAAGGCGGTCGCGCAGGGCACGTTCTACCCGGTGCTGGCCACTGCGGCACCGTCCGGTCTCGGCATGGCCGAGCTGCTCGAGGTCGTCACGGGCGCGTTCCCGTCCCCGGTCGAGCACCCCGCCCCCGAGGTCTTCACGCCGGCCGGGGCGACGCGACCGGGCGAGCTCGCCTGCGACCCGGACGGCCCGCTGGTCGCCGAGGTGGTGAAGACCACGTCAGACCCGTACGTCGGGCGGATCAGCCTGGTCCGGATCTTCTCCGGCACGCTTCGCCCCGACTCGGTCGTGCACGTGTCCGGGCACCTGTCGAGCTTCTACGGCGAGGGTCAGGGCCACGCCGACCACGACGAGGACGAGAAGGTCGGCTCGCTGTCGTCCCCGCTCGGGGCGACGCAGCGCACGATCGCCCAGTGCATCGCCGGCGACATCTGCGCGGTCGCGAAGCTCAGCCGGGCCGAGACCGGTGACACCCTGTCCGGCAAGGACGAGCCGCTGGTGATGCGGCCGTGGGCCATGCCGGACCCGCTCCTCCCGGTGGCGATCAACGCCCGGACCAAGGCGGACGAGGACAAGCTCTCGCAGGGCCTGTCCCGGCTCGCCGCCGAGGACCCGACCGTGCGGGTCGAGAACAACCCCGAGACCCATCAGCTCGTGCTCTGGTGCATCGGCGAGGCGCATGCCGACGTGCTGCTGGACCGCCTGAAGAGCCGGTACGGCGTCGCGGTCGACCAGGTCGAGCTCCGGGTCCCGCTCCGCGAGACGTTCTCCGCCAAGGCGTCCGGGCACGGCCGCCACGTCAAGCAGTCCGGCGGCCACGGTCAGTTCGGCGTGTGCGACATCGAGGTGGAGCCGCTGGACTCGGGCTCCGGCTTCGAGTTCGTCGACAAGGTGTTCGGCGGGTCGGTCCCGCGCAACTTCATCCCGTCGGTCGAGAAGGGCGTCCGCACCCAGATGGACCGCGGTGTCGTCGCCGGCTACCCGGTCGTCGACATCCGGGTGACCCTGCTGGACGGCAAGTCGCACTCGGTCGACTCGTCGGACATGGCGTTCCAGGCCGCTGGGGCGCTCGCGCTCAAGGAAGCCGCGCACGGCGGCAACGTCGCGCTGCTCGAACCGGTCGACGAGCTGTCGGTGCTGGTCCCGGACGGATACGTCGGTGCAGTGATGAGCGACCTCTCGTCGCGGCGCGGCCGGGTGCTCGGCACCGAGCCGGTCGGGTCCAGCGGCCGTACGTTGATCAAGGCCGAGGTCCCCCAGCTCGAGATCACCCGGTACGCGATCGACCTCCGCTCGTTGAGCCACGGCACGGGCACGTTCAGCCGCACCTACGCCCGGTACGAGCCGATGCCGCCCCAGATCGCGACGAAGGTGAGTGCGTCGCACGGCACCCGCTGACGTGAGGCGGCTCGCGGCCGGCCGAGGGCTGCGCCACCCCGGCCCGAGTCATGCCCGCTTGCGCCAGGCGAGGTCGCGGACGGGACGGCCGGCGCGGAGCGCGTGCGCCTCGTACCGCGTAGAAGCTCGGACCGGCGGGGCGACGGGTGTGAGTTCGTCGAACCCGTGCAGCCGGGCGCGCACGTCTTGGGCGTACGAGGTCGAGTCCGTCGCATAGTGCAGCACGCCGCCGCTTCCGAGCAGCTCGACGAGGCGGGTGGCGACGTCGGGCTGAAGCAGCCGACGGCCGGCGTGCCGGCGCTTCGGCCACGGGTCCGGGAAGAAGATCCGCACCAGCGTGAGCTGACCGGCGGGAAGCTCCGGCAGGAGCCCGAGGACGTTTGCCCGCGCTACCCGGACGTTCTCGATCGCGGCTGCCTCGAGCCCGCGCATGAGCGCGAGCACGCCCGGCCCGAACGTGTCGACAGCCAGGACCCGGGTGATCGGGTCCGCCGTGGCCAGGTCGACGACGGACTCACCCGCGCCGAAGCCGATCTCCAGGGTCGCCGGTCGCCAGGCGGCGAGCGGGTCGGCGCCGGAGAGGCCGTACCGCACGTAGAGCTCGGTGAAGTCCGCCAGCCGCTGGGGCGACATCCGTCCGCGCCGGCCGTACCAGGGGTCGTCGCGGACATCTGAGCCGGCGTCGTACGACGGGAGCGCACCGTCATCGGGTGCGCGGACCGGCGACGGGACGGGCGAACGCTCAGGCGACGAGCTCACCGAGGTACCTCGGCAGCATGGCCCGCCACGTGTGCCAGTCGTGCTCCCACTCGGGGCCCCAGTCGTCGACGCGGTTCGGGATGCCCTGGCTGCCGAGCACGCTGGCCAGGCGCCAGGACTCGCCGGGGTCCTCCCACGCGCCGGACCCGGTGGCCAGGATCGCGAACCGTTGCCGCAGCGCAGCGAGGTGATCACCACCGAGCCCGCCGACGAACTGCATGGGAGCGGAGAAGTAGAGGTCCTCGGACCACGCGCCGCCGTAGAACTGGTCCACGTTGAAGCTGCCGCTCATCGCGACCGCTGCCCTGACGACGCCCGGGTACCGGCACAGCGTGGCGACGGAGTTGAACGCGCCGATCGACGCGCCGGCCACGACGATCGGCTGCTCGCCCGAGTCGGCCCAGATCGCCGGGATCACCTCGTTGCGGACGGCGTCGAAGAACCGGTTGAGCAGCCACATGCGGTACTCCACCGGCCCGTCCTTGGCGACCATCGCCTTGCCCGCGACGCTGTCGCAGGAGTAGAGCTTCACGCGGCCGGACTCGACGAGACCGCTGCACGCGTCGACCACCTGGTGCCGCTCGATCTCCTCGGCGTCGCCACCCGCGGTCGGGAACACCAGCACCGGCACGCCGAAGTGCCCCCAGCGCGCCAGGCCGATCTCCTGCCGCATGTGCGGGGAGCGCCACCGCTCGTACGCCTTCATCGACCCTCCCGGACCGCGCACCCACGCGCGAAGGATCCGATCATGTCGAACCCGCGAGATCTTCGGGGCGGTGCCCTCCCTCGTCGGGAGGACGGGCTTGCGGCGGCCAGGCGTCCACGAGCACCTGCCGGGTCTCGGCCAACAGCTGCGGCATGATCTTGACCCCGCTCACGACCGTGGCGAAGTTCGCGTCGCCGCCCCACCGTGGCACGACGTGCTGGTGCAGGTGCAGCGAGAGCGATCCGCCGGCGGACGAGCCGAGGTTCAGCCCGACGTTGAAGCCGTGCGGTGCCGCGGCAGCCTTGATCGCGCGGATGGCCTCGGCCGTGACCGCTGCGAGCTCGGCGCTCTCGCTCGTGGTGAGGTCCTCGAGCTCGGCGACATGGCGGTAGGGCACCACCATGAGGTGGCCCGGGTTGTACGGGTGGAGGTTCAGCACGGCGTACACCAGCTCACCGCGTGCGCAGACCAGCGACTCGTCCTCCGACATCGCCGGGATCGTGCAGAACGGGCACCCGTCGTCTCGACCCGGCCCGGGATCACCGGTGACGTAGGCGAGCCGGTACGGCGCCCAGAGCCGGGTCAGCCGCCCACCGAGCCCCGACGTCGCGTCGCCACCGGTCATCCGGCGACCATAGTGTCGCCGCCGGGAGATCCGTCGGTCAGCGCAGCGCGAGGCCGAGCTCGCGGCGCAGGGCAGAGCGGGCCGCGTGGTAGCCGCACATGCCGTGCACGCCCGGGCCGGGCGGCGTCGCCGCCGAGCAGAGGTACGTCGCGGTGATCGGCGTCGGGTAGGGATCCCACTGCGGTGTCGGGCGCAGCAACAGCTGGCGAACGGTCGTGGCCCCGGTGCTGATGTCGCCCCCGACGTAGTTCGGGTTGTAGACCTGCTCCTCGGCGGCGGTGGTGACCCGGCGAGCCAGCACGAGGTCGCCGAACCCGGGCGCGAAGCGCTCGATCTGCGCGTCGACCTGGGGGCTCATGTCGACGGCCGAGCCGTTCGGCACGTGGCAGTACGCCCAGAACGTGTCCTGGCCGGCCGGCGCGCGAGTCGGGTCGGCCGTGCCCGGCTGCACCGTCAACACGTACGGGCGCTGCGGGTGCCGGCCGGCGGCGGTGTCCCGCTCGCTGGCCGCGATCTCCTGCCAGGTGCCGCCGAGGTGCACGGTTCCCGCCCGCCGGACCTCCTCGTTGGTCCACGGGACCGGGCCGGCCAGCGCGTAGTCGATCTTGCAGACCCCCGATCCGTACTTGTAGCCCCGCAACCAGCGCAGGTACGAGGCCGGGAGCCGACCCGGGGCGAGTCGCGGCAGCGCGGTCGGCGCCACGTCGAGCAAGATGATCTTCGCGGCCGGCAGCTGGCGCAGGTCGGTCACCTCGGTGTCGACGACGACCTCTCCGCCGAGCGTCTCCAGCTCCGCGACCAGGCCGTCGGCGATGCCTTGGCTGCCACCCTCGACGACCGGCCACCCGACCGCGTGCGCGAGCAGGGCGAGCAGGACGCCGAACGGCCCGGTCGGAAGCGAGGCCAGCGGCAGGATGGGGTGAGCGGCGCAGCCAGCGATGATGGCCGCGGCGCGGTCGTCCTCGAGCCGCCGAGTGATCCACGAAGCCGGCATCGCGCTGCGGAGCCCGAGGCGCGTCAGCGCCGGCCACCGGTGCACCGGGACCGGCGGGCGGAGCGGAGCGAGGACCTGCGGCACGACCTGCTTCCAGTCGCGCACCACGGGACCCATCAGCCGCTCGTACGCCGCCGCGGACCGGCCGAGATCGGCTGCGGTCGCGTTCACGTCGCGGTGCACGATCCCGGCCCGCCCGCCGTCGAGCGGGTGCGC
>JACCYY010000106.1 GCA_013696235.1 Sporichthyaceae bacterium
CGCACGGTGCCGATCTCGTCGCCGCGCTCGGGATGTCGCGCCACCTCGGCGCGGACGAGCTCGGCGTGCTGCTCGACGCGATCGCCGAGCGGTTGTCCCGGTCGGCCCCGTCCCACCTCACTCACGCTGAGGACGACCGGCTCGCGTACGCGACGATGGCGATCCTGCACCGGGATCTGCTCGACGTCGCCCGGCTCGAAGCGTGGGTGACGCGCCTGGTCCGGTCGTTCGAGCTCGACCTCGCCGGTCCGCATGCCGCGGCACACATGAACACCCGTGACTTCCTGCGCGCCCTGCACCTCATGCTGCGGTTCGGTGTCCCCGGCGGGATGCCATGGCACCGGCGCACCGAGTACTTCGCCCAGGAGCCGGGCATCCGGATCGAGGTCCTTCGCGCCGTCGAGGAAGCGCTGCGGGGCTACCACCCGGGCCTCTACAGCCCGCCGCCGGCGCCGGCAGAGCACGTCCAGCCCGGGTCGGCGACTGGTCGGGACGACGTTGGCTGACCGCCTGGCCGAGCTCCTGCGGAGCGCTGCGGCGGGCGAACCTCCTCCGGCCGACCTGGCGACGGTGCTCCTCGCGCGACCGCCCGGGCCGGTCAGCGCCGTGCTCGGGTTCACCGAACACCACGTGGTGGCCGCCGACGTCGAGTCCAGCTGGCTGGCCGAGACGCGTGAGGTCGGCGACTTCGGGTCGGTGATGCGCGCGCCCTTCCTCGCTGCGCTCGGCTCGCGCCTGGGCGCCCGGGTCGGCCATCTCGATGTCGTGCTGGTCGCGACTGCCGACGACGAGCCCGCCGAAGCTGCTGCGGTTCGGTCGGTCGACCTGGTCGAAGCCGAGCCGGTGAGCGACGGCCACGGTCGGGTGCTTCGGGCGCTCGCGTACCGCCGGGACCTCACGGTCCACCGCACGACCGACCGGGCCGGGGTGGTCATGCTCGGACGCGGGCTGGCGGACCGCTGGGAGATCTCGTTCGAGGTCGAACCGGCTGCCCGCGGTCGCGGCCTCGGGCATGCACTGGCGTTGGGTGGCCTACGGCTCGCGCCGCCCGGCCAACCGGTGTTCGCGCAGGTCAGCCCCGGCAACGTCGCGTCTCTGCGCGTGCTCCTCGCCGCCGGTTACCGCCCGATCGGCTCCGAGGTGCTGCTTCTCCACCCGTCGGGATGATCACGTACGGAGGCGGCGGTCAGCCGGCGGCGCGGAAGGCGCGGCGGAACGCCACCGGGGTCGTACCGCGCCACTGACCGAAGTGGTGCCGCAGCGTGGCGGCGTTGCCGAAGCCCACCCGGCTGGCGACGCGCTCGATCGGCTCGTCGGTCTCCTCCAGCAGGTGCTGGGCGAGGAGCACCCGCTGCCCGGTGAGCCAGTGGTGCGGCGTCGTCCCGGTCGCGGCCCGGAAGCGCCGCGCGAACGTGCGAGAGGAGAGGTGGATCCGCGCCGCGAGCTGGTCGATGCTGAGCTCCTCGTCGAGGTGCTCGGACATCCACTCGAGCAGGCCCTGGATCGCGTCGTCGTCGCACGCCGGCATGGGCATGTCCACGAACTGGGACTGGCCGCCGTCGCGATGAGGCGGCACGACCATGCGCCGCGCGATCGCGTTCGCGACGGCGCTGCCCTGGTGCTCCCGGACGATGTGCAGGCACAGGTCGATCCCCGCGGCTGTGCCCGCGCTGGTGAAGATGTTGTCGTCCTCGACGTACAGCACGTCCGGCTCGAGGCACGCCTTGGGGTAGAGCTGGCTGAACAGCTCGGCGTGGAACCAGTGCGTCGTGCACCGACGCCCGTCGAGCAGCCCGGCAGCTGCGAGGGCAAAGGCACCCGAGCACACGCTCATCACCATCGCGCCCCGGGCGTGCGCGGCACGCAGGGCGGCCCGCACCCGCGGCGAGATCGGTGTCGTCCCCGTCGCGCCGCCGTACGCCGGGAGAGCCACCAGGTCGGCGGTCTCCAGCCGGTCCAGGCCATGCTCGAGGACGATGTCGAACCCACGTGCGCGGAACCGACCTGGTCGGATCCCGCAGACCGCGAAGTCGTACACGGGCAAGCCCTGCGAGCTGCGGTCGATGCCGAAGACCTCGCACAGGACGCCGAGCTCGAACGGTGCGATCGGCTCCAGCGCGAGCACGGCGACATCGCGCAGCGCGGTCTTG
>JACCYY010000120.1 GCA_013696235.1 Sporichthyaceae bacterium
TCCTCTACGCCGGCACCCACTACGGGCTGTTCCAGCTGCCCGAGCAGGGAGAAGCCACGCGCGTCGCAGACCGCGTACAGGACTTCATGGGGTTCACCGTCGCCGGCCCGAACCAGTACCTCGCCAGCGGGCATCCGGGCGAGGGACAGGACGGCCCGTCCTCGCTCGGGCTGATCGAGTCCACAGACGGCGGGCTCACCTGGCAATCCCGATCGCTGGCCGGCGAGGCGGACTTCCACGCTCTGGAGGCCCGACACGGGCTGGTCTACGGGCTGAACTCGCTGACCGGTGAGTTCATGGTCAGCGCGGACAAGGAGTCGTGGGAGACCCGCACTCAGATCCCGATGGCCGACTTCGCGGTGAGCCCCGACGACCCGGACGCTCTGCTGGCCACCACCCAGCAGGGGCTCGTGCGCAGCGACGACGGTGGACGGACGTTCCAGTCGATGCCGGGAGTGCCCCTCCTGCAGGTGGTGTCCTGGGCGATGGACGGGACGATCGTGGGCATCGAGCCCGATGGGACGGTCCATGCCAGCACCGACGACGGGCAGACCTGGGAGCAGCGCGGCAGCCTTGACGAGGCACCGCATGCACTCACCGCACAGAGTGACAGTGACATCGTTGCCGCCGTCGAGGGCGCGATCCTCGCATCGAGCGACGGCGGTCGAAGTTTCACCGTCAGGTACTCCGGGTAAGCGCCGGTCTCCGCGATCTCCGCGGATGTCATAAGAGGGCCCCTTGAGCAGTGCTGATGAGACTCGGGCTCGGATCGAAGCAGTCCGGCTGGGTGGACCGGCCATCACCTGCGTGGCGAGCTCACGGTTGCCGTCGACCCGGACATCAACCTGCGGGCTTGCGAGTCGCGGGGCGTGTCGCCCGGCCGAGGATGTGCGGGGACGCGGGCGAAGGCCGGCCCGGCGGGAACGCGAAGCGGTGGATCTCGTCGACGACGAACCCGGCCGCGACGATCGACTTCGCGGCGTCCCGCCCGGTGTGGCAGCCACCGAGCAGCCGTGGCCAGAGCGTCGCGTCGACGACTCGCTGGACTCGGCGAAGCGCGCCGGCGCCGTCGGCGACGACGTGCTCGTAGAACCGCAGACTGCCCCCCGGGCGCACGATCCGGAAGGCTTCCGCCAGCACGGCCGCGGGGTCCCGTACCGAGCACAGCACCAGCGAGAGCACCGCGGCGTCCACCGACTCGTCGGGCACGGGTAGTCGATCGCCACTCGCGTCGACGACCTCGATCGGGACGGCGGCTGCCCGGGCTTGCTCGGTGGCTCTGGCCCGAAGGTACGGCTCTGGTTCGACGGCGAGCACGCTGCTGACCGTGCTCGGGTAGGACGTGAAGTTTCCGCCGTCCCCCGCCCCGACCTCCACCACGTCTCCGACCAGGCCCGCGAGCAGTCGGCGGCGATGGTCCGCCGCACCTTGCCGGTCCATTGCGGGCCGGACCCGCGCGTACACGCGGGCGAACAACGGGTGGGTCGACGTCGGCATCCCACGAACGTGGTGTGCTGATCCACGAGTGTCAACTCTGAGCGGGGAACCCGATCCGGTGGCCCGGCTCGCACGGAGGCGCACGGTCGGTCACGTCGCGCGCGCGGCGATCAGGTCCGCGGCTTGATCGACCTCTGCCTCGGTGGTCCAACGTCCAAGCGTGAGCCGGAGCGCCGCGTTCGCGCGATCGGCCGTAAGCCCCATGGCGGTCAGCACCGCGGATGGCTGGTGGACGCCCTCGTGGCAGGCCGATCCGGTGGCTGCGGCGATGCCGGGAATCGACGCGAGCAGTTCTCGGCCTCGGGTCCCGGCGATGCTGATGTTGAGGGTGCCGGGCAGGCGCTTGGTGGGGTGCCCATTGAGCTCGACTCGGCCGGGAAGACGCTCAGCGAGCCGATGGTGGAGGCGGTCGCGGAGTCCGGCCAGACGGGTCACACTGCCTTGGATCTCCTCAGCGGCGATCGTGGCGGCTGCCCCGAGCGCGACAACCAGCGCGACGTTCTCCGTCCCTGCGCGCAGGCCACGCTCCTGCCCGCCGCCGCGGATCGTGGGCTGCAGGCTGGTGCCGGACCGGAGGTAGAGGGCGCCGACGCCCTTGGGCGCGTACATCTTGTGACCGACGACGGTGAGCAGGTCCACCCCGAGCTCGTCGACGTGGATGTGGATCTTGCCGACCGCCTGGGCCGCGTCCGTGTGGAACATCGCACCGTGGCTGTGGGCGATCGCGGCAAGCTCGGCGATTGGTTGCAGCGTTCCGGTCTCGGCGTTCCCCGCCATGATCGACACCAGCGCGGTCCGGTCGCTGATGGCATGGCTGAGGTCGGCTGGGTCCACCCGGCCATGCCCATCGACCGGCAGGTAGGTCACCTGGAAGCCGTCGGTCTCGAGGCTGCGGCAGGTTGCCAGCACGGCCGGGTGCTCGGTGACCTGGGTGATGACTCCGTCACCGCGATCCCGGTTGGCGAGCACGGACCCGCGGATCGCCAGGTCGTCCGTCTCGGACCCTCCCCCGGTGAAGATGATCTGGTCGGATCGGGTCCGGAGGAGATCCGCCACGCGGCGCCTTGCCGCAGCGACCGCGGTGCGGGGCGCGGCGGCATAGTGGTGGGCGCTCGACGGGTTGCCGAAGTGGGTGGTCAGGTACGGCAGCGCTGCGTCGAGGACGCGCGGATCGACCGGGGTGGTGGCGTTGTAGTCCAGATAGATCGGACCGTCGTCGAGGGCTGGGTGGCTCATACCCGGTTCCTCGGATGGGTCTCGTACATCCGTACGAAGACCAGCAGCCCCGACACGGCAGTGAGGGCGGCGACGACCCAGATCGCGTTCGGGATGCCGAAGGCGTCCGCCAGCAGGCCGGCAGCCAGTGCGCCAACGGCGAACCCGCCGTCGCGCCAGAGCCGGTAAACACCCACCGATCGAGCCCGCCAGGACGGATGGGCGACATCGCCGATCGTGGCGAGCAGCGTCGGGTACACCATGGCGGTGCCTGCACCGAGGAGCACCGCTGCCACCGCCCACGCCCCGAACGACCGACCGGCCGCGACCAGTCCGAGCGCGCCAGCTTGCAGGAACATCCCGCCGACGATCAGCGCCTTGCGCCCGATCCGGTCCGACAACGCACCGGTGACCAGCTGCCCGAGGCCCCACACCGCAGGGTAGAGCGCGGCCAGCAGCCCGATCCGGGTGATCGACAACCCGGCGGCGGCGAACAGCCCGGGGAACAGCCCCCACGCGAGACCGTCGTTGAGGTTGTTGACCATGCCGGCCTGGCTGGCCGCCGAGAGCGCGGGGTCGCGGAAGCTGGTCTGCGTGAACACCTGCCGGTCGGTGAGCTCGCCGTGGAGATGATCATGGCGTCCGTCCGGGTTGGCGGCGTAGCCGGCCGCTTCCAGACGCGCGTGGTCGCGGGTCTCACGAACCGCCAACGTGGACAGGCCGAGCCCGAGCGCGACGAACGCGATACCGAGGTAGAAGGGCTCGGGTCGCAGGCCATGACGGGCGGCGAGGTATCCGGTGGCCAGGGCGGTCGCGGCGACGGCGAGATAGCCGGCCGCCTCGTTGAGGCCCATCGCAAACCCGCGGCGGTCCGGTCCTACCAGGTCGATCTTCATGATGACCGTGGTGGACCAGGTGAGCCCCTGGCTGATCCCGAGCAGCACATTCGCCGCGACCACCCACCCCCAGGAGGGCGCCCAGATGAGCAGCACCGGCACCGGCAGAGCGCAGATCCAGCCGGCGACGAGCACGGGTTTGCGGCCGTAGCGGTCGGACCAGGTCCCGGCGACGTAGTTCGTGACGGCCTTCGCCGCGCCGAACGCCAGGATGAACGTCAGCGCGCTGGTGTACGCGGTCAGCCCGAACTCACGCTCGGCGAGGAGGGGCAGCACCGTGCGTTCCTGGCCGAGCATGCCTCCGACCAGAGCATTGACCGCGACCAGGAGGGAAAACTGGGCCACGTTGACCCGCAGACCGATCCGAGGCGTGCTGTCGCGTTGGTGCGTCGCCGTCCCGGTCACCCGCTGGTCTCCAGCTCCTGCCCGGCCGCTGTGGCCCAGTCGTCCGGACCGCCGGTCAGGACCGCGACCTGCCGATGCCCGGCACGTTCCAGCACGCTGGCTGCACTTGTCGCCCGCTCTCCGTGCCCGCACATGATCACCGTGGGCCCGGTGCCGAGACCCGTGGCGGCCGCCGCGAGCGCACCGAGCTCGACGTGCGTAGCCCCCGGCAGATGTCCGCCGCGGAACTCCGCGCGTTGGCGGACGTCGAGGAGGCGTCTGTCGGCGATCCCGTCAGGAGCGACCAGCTCCATGCTGGTGGTCGACAGCCCGGCGGCGGTCCAGCCGCCCATGCCGCCGGCGAGCTCACCGACCAGCTGGTCGTACCCGATCTTCAGCGCCTGCCACACGACCTCCTCCACGTCCTGGTCCTCGTTACGCACGATGATCAACGCTGATCCCGGTGGTGCCAGCCAACCCAGCCAGGTCGCGAACTGAGCGCGGAGCGGGATCGACAGCGCGCCGGCGATGTGCGCCTCGACGTAGTCCGCGACCGGGCGAACGTCGATCACCAGCGCACCGTCAGCGAGCAGCCCACGGACCACCTGCGCGGGCAACGGTGCGAGCCGGCCGGTGACGCGGGGGTCGACGACGGCGGGGCCGAGGCGGTTCAACTCCCCGAGGCGGAGGAAGTACGGCGGGTAGGTGCCGAGCGAGGCGAGCAGCGCATTGACGAAGGCGTCCGCGTTCGGGACTGCCAACAGCGAGTTGGTCGCGATCTCCCGGCCGATCGTGGAGGTCCGATCCGCACCGGCCGGCGCCGAGCAGAACGAGCCGGCACCGTGCGTAGGCCAGACCGCGGTCTGCTCGGGCAGCATTGCCAAGCGGCGCAACGACTCGTACTGGGCCCGGGCCAGACCTTCGGCCGAGTCGGCGCCGAGCAGGTCAGTCCGGGCCGCTGACCCGACGATCAACGACCCACCCGTGAACACGCCGACTGGGATGGAGCCGTCGCGGAGCACGTACGACAGGTGCTCGTCGGTGTGCCCCGGGGTGGCCATCGCCGCCAGCACAAGGCCACCGAGATCGACCTCGTCGCCGTCGGCCAGACCGCGGTGGGCGAACGCCCGCCGGCCGGCCGCTGAGGCCACGACCTGCGCGCCGTCGTGGTGGGCCAGCTGCACGGCGCCGGAGAGAAAGTCGGCGTGAAGATGCGTGTCGGCGACGAACCGGATCGACAGATCACGACGGGTTGCCGCGGAACGGACCGCGCGCAGATCGCGCGGCGGATCGACCACCAGGGCGGAGCCGTCGCCGAGATCGAGCAGGTAGCAGGAGTTGCCCAGTCCCTCATCGACCACGGCCGTGAGATCGAGCGACATGCCGTTCGCCATGGACCCACCTCGCGTCACACCCTTGGATCCGATCTCTGTCCTACACTAGTCCATGGACCATTGGAGGATAAGTGGGTGACCCGAGGCACAAGACCGAGCTCTTCGAGCAACTCGCTCGGGTCGGAAAGGCACTGGGCAGCGGGAAGCGCCTCGAGCTGCTGGACCTGCTCTGCCAGGGGCCGCGCAGCGTCGCTGGCCTCGCCGCGAGAGCAGGACTCGGCGTGACGACGACGTCAGCACAGCTGCAGAAGCTCAAGCACGCCGGCCTGGTCGCCACCAGCCGGGAGGGCACGACGATCCGCTACCGGCTCGCGGACACAGACGTCGCCGTCCTGTACGCCCAGCTCCTCACCGTCGCGGCCGCCCGCCTGGCCGATGTCGACGCAGCCCGCCGCAGCTACTTCGGGACCCACAGCGGCGAGGACACCGAGGAGGTCGGTCGCGAGGAGCTGCTGCGCCGAGCCCATTCCGGCGAGGTCGTCGTGCTCGACGTCCGCCCCGCAGAGGAGTTCGCCGCCGGCCACATCCCCGGGGCGATCTCGATCCCCATCGACGAGCTGCCCGCGCGAATCGCCGAGCTCCCGGCCGACGCCGAGGTCGTCGCGTACTGCCGAGGGGCCTACTGCGTCTTCGCCCACGAGGCGGTCCGGCTTCTCACCGGTCAAGGCCGCCGGGCGGTGCGTCTGGCCGACGGGATGCTCGAGTGGCGCCTCGACGCCCAACCCGTCGCAACTGCTGCAGCTGACTGACGCGGCCAGGCTGCTGAGCTGCCACCTCACCGAAGGTGTGTCCATCGGGTCGACGCTCCTTGGTGGCGCTTCGACACCCGCGGAGTCGCCAGGCCGCACGTACGATCGGCTATGCCCAACGCGCTGTACTGGAGTGCCCTCGGCTTGCTGGCAATCATCGGCCTCGCCGCACGCCTCCTGCACGGCCGGGCCCTTCTCGGTCGGCGCGCGGCGCCGATGGGTCGGGCAGATCTCGCCGTCGCGCTGGTCGCTCTCCTTGCCCTCGGGTTCCACTGCGCGGCGATGTTCTTCCGGTCCGTGGCCCTGACCGTCCCGGGAACCGATGGCGCCGTC
>JACCYY010000125.1 GCA_013696235.1 Sporichthyaceae bacterium
ATGTGGACCATCGCATACGCGGCCATGGCGATCGCGACCGCGAGCACGATCAGGACGAGCTCGGTGGTGCGGCGCCGGCGCTCCTTCGGCCCGGCGCCGGTCCCGCCCGGCGACATTCCGCCGGTGCGCCCGGTCTCGACGGTCGCGGTCACGAGCCGTTCACCCCGCACTCCTCGCGGGTCACCGGGTCGTCGAAGCTGGGTTCGCCGGACTCGCTCGGGCGGGGGTCCGGGCTCGACCTCTGGCTGCTGCTGGTCGGCGCCGAGGTGGGTTGGTCGGTGGGTTGGGTGGACGGCGTGCCAGGCCCGGAGGTGCCGCCGCTCGGATCCGGTGACGGGCTCGTGGCGACCGTGGAGTCGGGGCTCGCCGTCGGAGCCTCGGTGGGTGTGGGGTCCAACCTGGCCGGCTCGCCGCGGAAACGCTCACAGGCGGCCGCGCGATCGCCCAGGCGGTTGGCGATGCTGCGCGCGTCGTCGAGGCTGTCGGCGGAGATCGCTTTGGCGATCTCGGTCTGGTCGAAGTTCGGCAGCATCTCGACCGGGACGTCGAGGACCTCGTGCACCTCGGAGAACTTCACACCGAGCACACGCTGGTTGATGCCCTGGTAGATCGCGACCTGCTCACCCTCGACGCCCACGTAGTACTGCGTACGGGTCCACTGCTGCCCGGCGAAGGCCAGCCCGGCGAGCACCGCGACCGCGACCAGCAGGAGCCCCGCCTGGCGGGCCCAGCGGAACCGGGACGGCGCCTGCGGCGCGTAGCGGGCGACCTCGGCCTCGTTCTCGGCGGAGTCATCCTCCGGGTCCGGGAGACGGCGGTCGGGCTGCTGGGGGGTGAAATTGCTGGCCGCCGCCGACCAGGGCGCGTCCGGCTCGGCCGCCGCGCCGACCAGCATGCCGGTGAGGCCCAGCTGGCCGTCGGCCGACAGCGGCGGGAGCACGCCGGTGTCGTCGCTGTCGTAGACCTGGGCGAGGACGAGCGTGACGTTGTCGGGAGCGCCCGCGTCGAGCGCGAGCTCGATCAGCCGGTCCGCGGCGGTGTCGAGGTCGGCGAGACCGGTCGCGGCGGTCATGTCCTCGACCGACACGAAGCCGGAGAGGCCGTCGCTGCAGACCAGGAAACGATCACCGTCGTACGCCTCGATCACGTCGAGGTCGGGCTCGCCCCGGCCGCGACCGTCGACCGTGCGCAGGATCAGCGAGCGCTGCGGGTGCGTCTCGGCCTCGTCGGCGGAGATCCGGCCCTCGTCGACCAGGGTCTGCACGAACGTGTGGTCGTGGGTGATCTGGCCGAGCTGGCCGTCGCGGAGGAAGTACGCCCGGGAGTCGCCGACGTGGGCGAGGGTGAAGGCCTTGCCGTCCCAGAACAGGGCCGTGAGCGTCGTCCCCATGCCATCTCGGGCCGAGTCGTCCTCGACCAGGATCCGCAGGCGCCGGTCGGCTTCCACGAGCGCCTCGGCCAAGGCCGTACGGGGGTCGGCGACGTCGGCGGCGTCGAGCTCGACGAGCGCGCTGATCGCCGCGGCGCTGGCAACCTCACCGGCCGCGTGCCCGCCCATGCCGTCGGCGACGACGAGCAGCCGCGCGCCGGCGTACCCGGAGTCCTCGTTGCCCTCGCGCACCAGTCCCACGTGGGAGCGCGCGGTGAAGCGCAGTGTCAGGGGCATACCGGCTCACTTCCTCACTTCGAGGAGCGTCTTGCCGAGCCGTACGGTCGTGCCGACGTGCAGGGGCACCTGGTTGGTGATCCGGTTGCCGCCCACCTGGGTGCCGTTGGTGGAGCCGAGGTCCTCGACGTACCAGCGACCGTCCTGGGCGAAGAAGCGCGCGTGGCGGCTCGAGACGTAGTCGTCCTGCAGCACGACCGCGTTGTCCGGTGCGCGGCCGACCACGAGCGGCTCGCCGCCCAGCGGGATCATCTGGCCGGCCAGCGGGCCCTCGAGGACGGCGAGGGCGTGCGGGGTGCCGCGGCCGGGCTTGCTCGGTCGGGCTGGCTTGATCGGCTTGGGCGGGCGGGGCTGGTTCGGCTGGCGGGCCGGCCGGGGGACTGCCGCGGCGGCGGCCCGGCGCTGCTTGACCCCGAACAGGTCCGAGCGCATGACCGAGACGGCGACCAGGACGAAGACCCACAGCACGGCCAGGAAGCCGAGCTGGATCAGCTTGAGCGTGAGCTCTGACACGCGCTCGTCACCGGTCCCCGAAGACGACGGTCATGGTGGTGTTGCCGATCGTGATGCGCGAGCCCGGACCGACCACCGCGCTGTCGACCCGGTGCCCGCCGACCTTGAT
>JACCYY010000136.1 GCA_013696235.1 Sporichthyaceae bacterium
AGGCCGTTCGCCAGGTCGGTGTAGTCGTTCACGGCGGCGATGCCCTGGAGCTTCTTGTTCTGGACCGCGTCCTTGATCCTCTCGATCACCTTCTCCGGCCCGACCAGGAACGGCAGCTCGGTGACGACGATGCCTCTGCGGCGCGGCGTGACGTCCTCGATCCTGCTGGTCGCCCGGATGCGGAACGTTCCTCGCCCGGTCGCGTACGCGTCGCGGACGCCCTCGAGCCCGACGATCTTGCCGCCGGTCGGGAGGTCGGGACCGGGCACGAAACGCATGAGGTCGTCGAGCGACGCGTCCGGGTGGGCGATCAGGTGCCGCGCCGCGCTGATCACCTCCACCAGGTTGTGCGGCGCCATGTTCGTCGCCATCCCGACCGCGATCCCGGCCGCGCCGTTGACCAGCAGGTTCGGAAACGCCGCCGGCAGCACCTCGGGCTGCGTGCCGGCGTTGTCGTACGTGGAGACGAAGTCGACGACCTCCTCGTCCAGCCCGTCGACCATGAGCAACGCCGGGGGTGCCAACCGCGCTTCCGTGTACCTTGCCGCCGCCGGGCCGCTGTCCAGGGACCCGAAGTTCCCGTGCCCGTCGACGAGCGGGACCCGCATCGTGAACGGCTGGGCCTGTCGGACCAGCGCGTCGTAGATCGCCGTGTCACCGTGCGGGTGGAGCTTGCCCATGACGTCGCCGACGACGCGGGCGCTCTTCACGTGGCTCCGCTCAGGCCGCAGCCCCATCTCGGCCATCTGGAACAGGATCCGGCGCTGGACCGGCTTCAGGCCGTCGCGCGCGTCGGGGAGCGCGCGGGAGTAGATCACCGAGTACGCGTACTCGAGGAACGACCCCTCCATCTCCTGCGCGACGTCGATGTCGAGGATGCGCTCGGTGAAGTCCTCGGGGGGCGGCGGTGTGGCGGTGCGTCGGGCCATCTGCGGGCGAGCTCCTCAGGCCGTACGGGCTCTGGCGCTGCCATTCTCCCGCCCCACGGCGGGGAATTCGTGCAGCGACCCCGGGTTGGGTACGGTCGACTCGCCGGGCCGGGGAGACTCGTGACGCTGGTGACTGGAACCAGCCCAGAGGAGGTCGCAATGCCGCTGCAGGGTGAGTACGAGCCGAGCCCGTCGCAATGGGCGGCGGATCAGGTGAGCACGTACGAGCGCTCCGGCGGCACCGAGGGCAACACCATGCAAAGCGTCCCGGTGATCATCCTGCACACCCGCGGACGGCACAGCGGCAAGGTCCGCAAGGCACCGCTCATGCGGGTCGAGCACGACGGCACGTACGCCGCGATCGCCTCCCTCGGCGGCGCGCCGAAGCACCCGGTCTGGTATCTCAACCTCGTTGCGGACCCGCACGTGGCACTTCAGGACGGTCCCGACGTGGTCGACTACCAAGCGCGCGTGGCGAGCGATGCCGAGCGGGAGGCGTGGTGGGCGCGGGCGGTCGAGGTCTGGCCGGACTACGCGAGCTACCAGACGAAGACCGAGCGCGTGATCCCGGTCGTGCTGCTCGAACGAACCGGCGACTGAACCTTCGCGTCGAGGACGACGCGTCGGCAACTTGTCAGCGCTGGCGCGCGGTGGTCCGGTCCGATCCGGCCCACCTGCGCCGCACACGGCCCGCGGCAGCCTCCACCGCATGAAGCATGTTGCGAGGCTCGTAGCGGATCCGGTCCATCGCATAGTAGAGATCGCGAGGTTGGTAGCGGATCCGGTCGGCGAGGTCGGACGTCGCCGAACCGGTCAAGCTGTAGCCGAGCTCGACCATCTGCTCACCTGCGATCCAATTGAAGCGCCGGTGACGTTCTTCGTCCCATGTTGACGCTCGCTCCAATGGCTTGAACGACTCATCCTGTGGTACCCCCCTCCAGTGCACATCGCCGTCATCCCTCTGGAACGACGAGGATCCGCGTACGGGAAGAGCGGTGGCCGCCGAGAGGTCGATCGCATCCGGGTCGAGGTCGGCGATGTCAGCGATCCGCCTGATCGCCAACCGTACGTCCAGGACGATGTCCTCGTAACGCAGCAGAAGCCAACGGGTCCCTTCGGACGAGAGGTGCCTGCTACGAAACCGCAGGACGGCGTCCGCACCGGCGGCCCAGTCGCGCGCCGCGCGGTCGAACGACTGTCCGAAGGATCGCATCATCGACTCGACCACGGAGCGTCCGTCGCGGACCAGGACCAGGAGCGGGTCACCCGGAAACATGGCGAAGAAGTGTTCCAGTCCCCGGACCGAGGGACTCTTGGCGATCGTGACGGTGCCCGGACGCTCGGGGTGTGCGACAAGTGTCCGCACCAGCCCGTCGCCGAATTCGCGGAGCAGCTGTGCGCGGATGTCGCCCACCGGGACTTCCCAATGTGCCGGCCACCGCCGCGAGAGTCTGGCGACGTATCGCTCGAGCTGGTCGGCATCGTCAAGGCTGAAGTCTTCCCAGATCGGGCGCCGAGCGTGGCCACACTGGGGGTGGAGCGCCATGAGATCGCTGAGGTAGTTCGTGCCGCTGCGCGTCGTGATCCCCCGGATGAAGATCACTCGAGGTCGCCCCGGGACGCCCTGAAGTCCGCTCTGCATGGAGTCCTTCGCACGTTGTCCGGAGATGACGGCTCGCTGGTTGGGAGGAGGGTACTTCCCCGCACCACATCCCGGTGATGGTGCTGAGCGGGCGGCTTCCACCCGCCGCCGTCCTACCCCCGCTGACCCGGGCCGCCGGCTGGCACCGGCGGCGCGTCGTCGTGCGCGGGCTCAGCGGTGATCTCCCGAGAGCGGCCGGAGAACCGGCGACCGCTCTGCGCGACCGCGACTCCGGCGAGCACGACCAGGGCACCGATCGGCTGGTACCAGGACAGGCTCTCGTTCAGCACGACGATCCCGACGACGGTGGCGACGACCGGGATCAGGTACGTCACCATCGATGCCGTGCTCGCGCCGGCCATCCGGATGTTGCGGGTGTTGATCACGAAGGCGAGACCCGTACCGAGGGCGCCGAGCGCCACCACCGACCAGATGACGTCCGCCGAGAGCGCGGCCGGCGCCGGCGGCAGCCCGGCGACGAAGGGGGTGACGACGAGCAGCGCGGCGGACGCAGTCAGCAGCTGCATCGTCGAGATCGCCACTCCCGACTGCGCGCGCCCCGCGACGTACCGCTTGAAGTACGGGATCGCTACCCCGTAGCAGGCAGCCGCACCGAGGCACATGAGCTGGCCGGTGAGTGCCGAGCCACCGACGCCCTGCCAGACGCCGAGGATCACCAGCACGCCGACGAAGCCCATCCCCAGCCCGGTCGCCCGTCGCCAGGTCATCCGCTCCGTACGGAACAGCCAGACCGCGAGCGGCAGCACCACCAGAGGCGTCGTCGCGTTCCAGATCCCGGCGAGCGAGGACGAGACCCGTTGCTCGCCGTACGCGAAGAGGGTGAACGGCAAGGCCGTACCGAACACACCGACGAGCGCTATGTGCGCCCACAGCCGCAGGTCCCGCGGAAGTCGGTCCCTGGTCACCGCCAGCACGACACCCAGCGTCACCGCGCCGATGAGCACCCGGCCGAGCGTCACGTACAGCGGGTGCAGCTCGGACACCCCGACCTTGATGAAGAGGAAGCTCGCGCCCCAGATCAGCGCGAGCGCGAGGAAGCCGGGCAGCC
>JACCYY010000159.1 GCA_013696235.1 Sporichthyaceae bacterium
GGGCGGAGGTGAACGGGCGATGCAGCTCGGTCTCAGCCTCGGATCGGGGCCAGCAGGTGCCCAGGGCGACGATCTTGCGCTGGCCCAGGAGGCTGACCGGCTCGGCTGCACGGTCGTCTGGGTGGCCGAGGCGTACGGCGCCGACGCCGCGACGACGCTCGCCTGGATCGGCGCTCGGACCACGCGGATCGACCTCGGCGCCGGCGTCTTCCAGATTCCCGCCCGCACAGCGGCGATGACGGCGATGACCGCCGCGACGCTCGACGCGCTGTCCGGCAGCCGGTTCCGCCTGGGCCTCGGCGTCTCCGGCCCGCAGGTGTCCGAGGGCTGGCACGGCGTGCGGTTCGGCGACCCGCTCGGCCGTACGCGCGAGTACGTCGACGTCGTCCGGGCCGCCCTGCGCCGCGAGCCGGTGACGTACGCGGGCCAGCACATCCGGCTGCCGCTGCCCGACGGTCCGGGCAAAGCGCTGCGTCTCACGGTCGTCCCGCCACGCGCGGAGCTGCCGATCTACCTCGGTGCGATCGGGCCGCGCAACCTCGAGCTCGCCGGCGAGATCGCGGACGGCTGGCTCGGCGTCCTGTTCTCGCCGGACCACGCGGCGAGCTCCGTCGACCGGATCCGGGCGGGGAGGGCGCGGTCCGGGCGACCGTGGTCGGCCTTCGACCTCGCGCCGGCCGTTCCCCTGGTGATCGGGTCCGACGTCGAGACCTGTGCCGACGCGATCCGCTCACACGTCGCGCTCTACGTGGGTGGCATGGGCAGTGCTGGTCAGAACTTCTACAACCGGCTGGTTTCCGGCATGGGCTTCGAGGCGTCGGCAGCAGCTGTGCAGGCTGCCTACCTGAAAGGCCGGCCGCGCGACGCGGCCGCACTGCTGCCGCTCGAGCTCCTGGACGCGGTGGCACTGCTCGGACCGGCCGAGCGGGTTGCCGAACGCCTCACGCGCTACGCCGACGCGGGCGTCTCCACGCTCAACGTCACCCCGTACGCGCCGGGGCTGCCGGCGCGGGTCGAGATGCTGCGGACGCTCGCCGAGCTGGTCGGTGCGACCGGCCCGGACGGACAGCGATGAGCCCGTTCGAAGCAGTCGTGCTCGGGCTGGTCCAGGGGCTCACCGAGTTCCTGCCGATCTCGTCGAGTGCGCACCTGCGGATCATCGGTGACCTTCTCGGCTGGGGCGACCCGGGCGCAGCGTTCACCGCGGTCGTGCAGATCGGCACCGAGCTGGCGGTCCTCGTGTACTTCCGGCGCAAGATCTGGTCGATCATCCGGACCTGGACCCTCTCGCTGGTCCGGCCCGGGCTCCGTGGCGACCTGGACGCTCGCATGGGGTGGTACGTCATCCTGGGCACGATCCCGATCGCGGTGCTCGGGTACGTCTTCGAGGACGAGATCCAGACCGCTGCCCGCGACCTGCGCCTGATCGCAGCCACGCTGATCGTCCTGGGCGTGGTCCTCTACCTGGCCGACCGCTCGGGCGCGCACTCCGTCTCGCTCAGGCAGCTCACGCTGCGCGATGCCGTCCTCTTCGGGCTGGCCCAGGCGTGTGCACTCGTACCAGGGGTCTCCCGGTCCGGCGCGACGATCAGCATGGGCCTGGCGCTTGGCTACCGCCGCGCCGACGCGGCCGAGTATGCGTTTCTGCTTGCGGTACCGGCGGTGCTCGGTAGCGGGATCTTCCAGATCCCCGACGTCGCCGCGCTCGGTCGCGACGACGTGTGGGGCACGGTGATCGCCGCCGTGGTCGCGTTCGGCATCGGGTACGCCACGATCGCCTGGCTGCTGAGGTACGTCAGCACGCACGACTACCGCCCGTTCGTGGTGTACCGGATCGCGCTCGGTCTGACTGTGATCGGCCTGCTCACCACCGGTGTGCTCGCGCCGCGCTAGAGCCGTCGTGGAGCCCAGCGCTCAGTAGTTGAGGAACGCACCCGGGTCGACCGGGACACCTTCGAGGCGGACCTCGAAGTGCAGGTGCGGGCCGGTGGACATGCCCGTGCTGCCGACCGCGCCGATCGGCTGGCCCTTCTCCACGACGTCACCTGGCTCGACGAAGAATCCGGACTGGTGGGCGTAGAACGTCGCGAAGTACCGACCCCCGGACGTGCCGTGGTCGACCACCGTGACGTTGCCGTACGCGGCGTTGAAGACCGTCATGATCACGGTGCCCCGATCGGCGGCGTACACGACGTCGTCGGCGCCGTCGAAGTCCACGCCGGTGTGCATCTTCGCGTAGCCGAGGATCGGGTGCACCCGCATGCCGTAGTCGGAGGTGACGGCGCCGGTCGCCGGGCGTACGAACGAGCCGGTGCCCTCGACGGTGTCACCGGCGGCTGCAAGTGCCCGCGAGGCGGCGACGATCTCGGAGGCGAGGCGCGAGGACTCCTGGCCGCGCTGGGCGGCGAGCGCCTGGTCGACGGGAATGGCCCGTCGGGCCGCCTCGACGGCTTCGTCGACCGCCGTCTTCAGCCGCGCCTCCTCGGTGGCGGCGGAGCTGATCCGGTCGGCGAGCTCGGTGTGGGCCTCGTTGAGGCTCACCATCTTGGTCCGTGCTGTCTGCCGTTCGGCGGTTACGTCCGCGAGGCGATCCTCGAGGGTGGCGATCCGATCAGGCAGCGCGGTCACGAGCGCGATCGCGTGCCCGCTGGTCTTGGTGACGGTTTCCAGGTCGGCAGCCCGGTTGGCGAACTCGGCCGGGCTCCGGGCTGACATGACGCTGCCGAACGCGCCGATGACACCGTCCTGGTAGGTCTGCTTGGCGATCCCGGCGATCGAGTCCTCGACCCGGATCAGCAGGCGCCGCTCCGCCTGGAGTTCGTCAGCGGCCTCCGCGCGCCGGTCGCTCACCAGCAGAGCCGCTGCCTTCGCCCGATCGACCGCGCTCGACGCCGCAGACAGCCGTTCGTCCGCGCCGACCAGGAGTTCCTGGGTCTCGCGGAGCGCCTCTGTCGCCACCCGCAAACGCTCGGTCGCCTTGGCGAACGCCTCGGCCGCCTCGTGGTCGATAAACTCCTCGACCGGGTCGGTCGCTGTCGGCGAAGGCGTCGACGTGCTGGGGGGAGTGCTCGGTGCGGTCGTGGGCGGCGGAGTGCTGGCAGGTGTGGTCGTCGGGGTGGGGTCGGTCGTTGTCTCGGTCGGCGTCGGCGTCGACGTGGTGGGCGGCCGACCGGGGCTCGCGGAGGCACCGACC